>CAZQGM010000238.1:0-1504 GCA_964592885.1 uncultured Gammaproteobacteria bacterium | reverse complement strand
ATTCCGGGCGCTGCTGCGTCTTTTAACGCCAGCGCGCTATTGGACTGCCTGGAAAATCCGAAATATGGCACATGGGAATATCATAAAAATGCAAAACCCCTCTACGATCCGACAATCAACGCACTGCGAAGTGAAGGATATACTGTTCACGAATTTCTCTACGACTGGCGTCGTCCCATCACTACAAATGTTGATCGACTTCGTGCATTTATCCATGCGCGTGTACCAACCGGGAATTTTAATATCCTCGGACACAGTATGGGAGGGCTCATCGCGCGAAACTACCTAGAACAAGAAAAGTCGTCTTCACGCGTAGATAAACTACTGACAGTTGGATCTCCTCATGAGGGAGTTGTTAACGCATATTATGCGTGGTCGGGAGGAGTCATATACGATCCTGATATTCAATTTAAAGGATTTCTAACACTGATACAGGCTGCATGTATGGCAACAAAAAAAGTTACACCGTTTCAGGCTATCCGAACGTATCTTCCTTCGACAAGCGACATTCTTCCAACGTTCCCATATCTAGAGAAAAATGGTTCATATATACCTATTTCATCAATGAGCATCCATTCGACATGGGTGAAAGACTCTGATTTTACCAATCCATATTTTCATACCAAAACTGGCTCAATCGTAGGATACCAAGTTCCGACATCCTCGAGCATCGTTGTACGTAATCCATCTAAATTAGAACAGCGCCAGGGAATTTGGCTGGATGGCAAACCAACTGGGAATCCGAAAACAAATGTTGATGGAGATGGCACAGTACTTATGACCAGTGCAAACGGACCAGGAAATCTCTATGAGATAGAGTCCGCGACACATGGTCAGCTTCTATCTGACACTACTAGTGTCAGAGATATCATTCGATTCTTTAGCGACCAAAGTGTTTCACCTCTTCGATCAATACAACCGACACATCGTACTCCAACACCACAGTCCATCACTTCACTTCTCATGTTTGCTGGTGCTGATATGTCCTTCACCATCATCGATCCTACATTTCATATGCATCGCGATATAAACGGACTTGTCCAAATAGAAAACCCCACAAAGGGGATATATCGGATACTCGTTTTACCGAAAAGTAGAAATACTCATATCATGGCAGGGATCATCACGGAAGAAGATGTGAAATGGAAAGACTATTCATTTTCCAACAGGTTCCCGAAATTTAAAACTCTTATGTACGATCCCAAAAAGCTTCCGAAGGAGGATCACAGCGAAGAAAGAGAGTAGCGCGTGAGATATAAAGCAGCGTCTTCAAGTTCTTTTTGGCTTAGTTGGTGACCACCAGGATACTCGTGCCCACTCACAGTCGCACCGTATGATTCTAGAAGTGCGATAGCCTGCTTACTTTTTTCAGGAGGTATGATCACATCGTTTTTTCCATATCCCACAAAGAGATGGTGACCGGACAGGTCCAAAGGCTGTTCAGGCACAAGCGGCAGCATTGGGTGAAGCAAGACAGCATGATAGATATCATCCGGATATAGAA
>CAZQGM010000237.1:0-1540 GCA_964592885.1 uncultured Gammaproteobacteria bacterium | reverse complement strand
CAAATCGCCAGATGGATTAAGCGACTGATTGATCACGTCAAAGCATATCCACTACCAATGGAAAAAGATAAGCGCGCAGAGTTTATAAAAGACTTTAAAAAGGAAGCTGATGCTGATCCGTTTTACAAAGAGGTCGGTGCAGAAGTGACAAAACTAGCGAAAAAATTTCCAGTGCCAGGGATTACACAATAATAATTCTTGAAAAAAAAGAAATAGCATTTTCGTCATGTTGAGCGAAAGCGAAACATCCCGTTGTTAATAACTGGATTCTTCGTTTCACTCAGAATGACAGCATTTTATGAATACGCTTATCTTAGATGGCAAACCAGTTCGAGATGCGATGATCGCCCGTTTAAAAGAAGAGACAGGGACGCGTATCCACAAGCCAGCTCTTGCCGTGGTGACGGTCGGCGATGATCCTGCGTCGAAAATTTATGTCGGGATCAAAGAGCGGACCTGTCATGAAATAGGGTTTGGATTTCGAAAGTTTATGTTTGGGGCAGATGCATCACTTGCCGATATCGTGACGTGTATCAAAGAACTCAATACTGATCCAACTATGTCTGGGATCATCGTCCAAATACCACTGCCACAGGCTCTTTGGGGCACCGAGAACGCGATCGTATCTGCTGTGGATCCAGAAAAAGATGTCGATGGGCTACATCCATCCACAATAGGGGGCATTTCTGTAAAGCCTGATATCGCCAATGACGAACTCCTACTGCCTCCCACCCCGATGGGGGTTGTGCGTCTTCTGGAGTACTACCACATACCGATATCTGGAAAGCATGTAGTCATCCTCGGGCGAAGTGCACTCGTGGGCAAGCCCCTGTCGCTTTTGATGCTCTCTCGGGATGCGACTGTGACAGTCTGCCACTCAAAAACGGAAGATGTCCAAGCGATTACAAAGACTGCCGATATTCTCATCTCCTCTGTCGGTAAACCTCATACTGTAACGCCTGATATGGTCAAACCTGGTGCAGTTGTCGTTGATGTGGGCATCATCCAGCTTGCTGATGGCGTCGTTGGGGATGTTGAGTATGCTGAGGTATCACGTGTAGCCTCCGCAATTACTCCAGTTCCTGGTGGGGTTGGACCTATGACGATCGTGTGTCTCATGGAAAATGTCATGAAAGCGTACAAAAATCAGGGTAAGAAATTAGGCATGGATAGATCGGGAGAACGATCATGAGTGCGTCACACACTATCAGCACGATGTCCGAGGCCGAAAACTATCTTCATCAGTTTTTCACGTCCAAATGGACCTATGCGCTTGGGAGGATGGAATATCTGATGGATGCACTTCGGCATCCAGAGTCTGCGTATCCGATCATTCACGTGACTGGTACCGCTGGAAAAGGATCGACGTCATATATAGCTGCGTCTATCCTACAGTCGGCGGGGTATCGAGTTGGTTTAAATACATCACCACACCTTGTAAATGTTAGAGAACGCATCATGGTCGACCGAACACCGATTTCTGAAGATGATTTCGTCACAGAACTCGCAGAAATTATTCCATTCATTGAAATGATGAAAG
>CAZQGM010000236.1:0-1546 GCA_964592885.1 uncultured Gammaproteobacteria bacterium | reverse complement strand
ACGGTATCTCTTTCAGAAAACACGCTTTACCAAAATAATCAAAATGGCGATGATGCACAGATTCTCTACTATACCGCTCGGGTTGGTACGATCTCACTCAATCCTGGCATGACACAAACGATCACAACATCCGCATTGATTGGCGAACCCGGATACTATCAATATGATCTGACTGACCAATCCGAAACCGACTCCTATGCACCAGGCCATATCTATGCTGCTGGGTTTCTTCGGATAGTCCAGGCTGTCGCGTCTCCTACGCCGACATCCGGGTCATCGACGAGTAGCTCTGGCACGTCCTCATCGTCCTCCTCAACGTCAGGATCCGGCCCAACACCGACCCCAGGTCCGACGCTGATACCAACGACGACACCATTGCCAAGTTTTCTTTTGACGGGTGACACAGTCGATACACTCGGTGTGGATACGGAAGGGACACCCAGCCCTGAAATACCAAATGCGCTTCTGTCAGGTGACGGTGATGTCGAGGGTATATCTACAAATACTCAATGTAGCACCTGTCGATATGCATTTTTCCTTTTTGCTACCGGCATCATCCTACAGGCAGGGTATTGGTTTATTGTCCATAAATCCGGCATTGATCTTTTATCTAAAAAAACATGGGGAGTATCCATAGTCATGGCACTTTTGACGCACGTCATCTTTGTGGTCCTCAACTGGACTTGCATCCAACCTATGACCTTCTGGTCGCTTGTGACCTTCCCATTTGGGTCATTTCTGTGTCGCTATTTTCTATTCCTAACATTAGCCGGAGCGGTTGCCATGGGATGTGCCAAAATCGTGTATCAGAAACGATCCTAAGAAATACTAACGCCAAACGATTATGCACCGAACAGATCCAGAACCGCATAGAGGCCACAGCTGGTTTTTTGACGTGATCAGTATTATCGGTATCGTGGTATTTGGCCTTTTTCTTCTTGGGGGATATCGCACTGCACCAGGGATCGATACCGGGTACTTTGACTGGCTCGTTCACGCGTATCGAGTGAAGCTTCTTTCCGAATACGGCCCAATCTCATGGACTCATACATGGAGCAACGGTGCAAACATCTTCCAGGCGTACCAGTTTGTACCACACGTGCTTACGTGGCTTGTGGCCACCATCACCAAAGAGAGCATAACGCGAAGCATGATGATCCTCACCATCATGAACTTTATCGGGATGCGCGTCATACTGTACATAAGCCTTAGACTAATGAAGACATCGGTTCTTCCGTCCGTCATTCTTGCGACCATATCATATAGTATCACCCAGTACTGGGGCGGTATGAATGACTATGCGATTATCTTTGGATTCACGGTATTTCCACTTATCTTGCTTCTTTTCACCTACCAGCTCAAACACGAACTACCGTACGTTTTCCCGTTGGTCACGGGACTAGCTATCTATATCCACCCGATGGCATTTTTCTATTCAGCGATGCTCTATATCGCTGGCTTATTTATCTCTCCTCGAAAAATAGTGTCGCTTAAAACAGTCATCGATATCACCGTCATGATCCTTGCTGCCTCTGTCTTTTTCCTC
>CAZQGM010000235.1:0-1549 GCA_964592885.1 uncultured Gammaproteobacteria bacterium | reverse complement strand
AACTGCACCTAGTTCTAAAATTGAAATGGGTTTCTGGATATGTGCCCATATGTACGAGGCTGTATCATTGAGCGTATGAATGGTGTTCGTCTTCGTATCAAGAATATATACGATGCCCCCCATTTGTTTGTAGGTAGTTTTTGGATTTCGATAGATACGCTGTGGTTGGTCTTTCATAGATTTTTTGAGACTGTGATGGTTTTGTTGAGTGCCTCTAATAATAGTACATATTGTGTCCGAAATTCATGTATATGAAAAGTATAGAAATTATCGCGCAATTTGTGGAGTCGTTCTGTATATATAGCGGGTGAAAAACGACGCTTCATAGTGTGATTTGGCTCTGGGATTATCTGACTTTGGAACACATGAATAGCAGTATATTTGATAGAGAGAAATGGCAAAATACATTCCTCGTGCGTTATCGTGAGCGCCGTTGTTTTATTGTGTTTGAACGGAAGAACATAGTAGTAACTTATGCTTTTCGAAGTATCAGAAACGTATAATTGGGTGATAGCGAGACTCGTCGCAACATGATCTGGATGTCCATTTTTTCCGGAAGGATCATGGGTAAAAATAGCTGAAGGGCGCACCTGTCTAATCGTACGCAAAATACTGTTCTTTGCACGAGAAAGGTGTGTATAGACTTCTCCATCGGGTATATGTGCAAAATCCACATCCTGTACGCCCAAAAGGGACATTGCTTCCAGTAGTTCTTTTTTCCGGATACGTTTCAGGGCCTTTTTGTCTGAGTGAGCCGAATGTATACCTAATTCCCCATCGGTCATACAAAGGACATGAACAGGTATGTGTTTTGATGATGCTTGGGCGATTATCCCACCTAGATTGATCGTTTCATCATCAGGATGAGCCATAACCACCAAGAGTGGTCCAGTGTGTGATTCCTTTGTGCTAAAAAAACTTGGATACATATGTTAGTTGATATAGATATATGTGGATACAGATTGTGATGACCCTATGATGCATTCTATAAGCCTGTTTCGACGTGCTTTAGATCCTGATACTAGTGATGCCAACGCAATTGCAGTGTGATTTCCATCAATAATAGTTATGACCTCTTTATGTTTTAAACACACAAACACTTTTCGGCGTAGCTTCTCGAATGGAATGCGGGTTAATTGCATGATTCGTTCTTTGTGTCTGCTGACGTGGCTAGCTTTCTGTATGCTGGCGGCTACATGTGATACTACTCTGTTTGAACCAAATTCAAAATTCCATGTCGGTTCGTTGAGAATATACATTTTTTTTAATTGTTCTATAGAGGTCACGGCTCTCGTCCATGTCACATCCTTCGGTAGATGTGTATAGACCGTTGTATTTATTGACGTTAGGGCAGCATGGAGTGTAGGTGCCTTTTTTGAAGACGCGACCTTGAAACGAGCAACGATATCACATACTGACGTATCGGGATAAAAATAAAGGTCGCAAACGGTTATGCGTTTTGATAGTTGTAAAACTGTACGGAAAAGACGTGACGCAATTTCAGGACTGTCTGTGCCAACGAGCGCGTTATTGAGAATGATACTTGGAG
>CAZQGM010000234.1:0-1566 GCA_964592885.1 uncultured Gammaproteobacteria bacterium | reverse complement strand
CCCTGCTCATGTCATCCGTGAAGACCCTTCTCAGGTCACGGAACTGACCTCGAAGGGTAATCTCGTTGCGATCGTCACCGATGGCTCCGCGGTGCTCGGACTCGGCGATATCGGCGCACAGGCGGCCCTTCCGGTGATGGAAGGAAAAGCACTCCTCATGAAGCAGTTCGGGGGCATCGATGCATTTCCAATAGTGATCGATACCCATGATGCAAGCGGTATCATCAATTTTGTCAAAAATGTATCTCCGACATTTGCGGGCATCAATCTTGAAGACATCGCTGCCCCTATTTGTTTTGAAGTAGAAGAAGCACTCCAAGAGATCGGGATCCCGGTGTTTCATGATGACCAACATGGGACTGCTATCGTCGTTCGAGCAGCACTGATGAACGCAGCTAAAGTGGTCGGCAAGCCCTATGAGTCGCTTCGTGTCGTGATCGTGGGAGCAGGGGCGGCAGGGCTCGCAATCGCAAAAATGCTCCTTGGTGCTACCTGCATGGCGGATGAGTGTTCTCTCGTAAAAAATGCAAATCATGTAGGTGATGTCATCGTCGTAGATACAAAAGGAGCGCTTGTCATAGGGAGAAGCGGGCAAAACATCTATAAGCAGGCGATCGCAGGACTATCAAATGTGGGTCGTCTTGAAGGAGATCTCGCGACAGTCATTTGTGGAGCGGACGCAGTCATTGGTGTATCAGGCCCGGGAAGTATCACGGGGGATATGGTGAAATCGATGGCAAAAAATGCCATCGTTTTTGCGATGGCCAATCCTACACCGGAAATCATGCCTGATATTGCCCGGGCTGCTGGAGCGATGGTAGTTGCGACCGGTCGAAGTGATTTTCCAAATCAGATAAATAACGTACTGGCATTCCCGGGAATTTTTCGTGCAGTTGTGAGTGGACGCTTGGAAAAAATCACCCCCGAGATGAAGCTTGCCGCATCAGATGCAATTTCCAGTCTCATCACTGATCCAAATCCTGAAAAAATCATCCCAAGCGTGTTTTACCCGGGACTTGCCGATATCGTGGCCAATGCGGTCTTGTCAGTATAAGAGGGTATTTTGCACGGATGAGACATGTCACATGCCTACTTTACGTGATTTGTCAGCGCATGCTTCCACCTCCTAGGTGGCTGATAGCTGCGAGGTACTGCCCGTAAACGAAGAAATATTTAGCCTAATAATCGCCTCCGAGGTGACTGAGGGGAGTGGCTAAGGTATACGAAGGTCTACTAACAGTGTTTTTTCATCCAATCAGTAAGTACAGAAGCAAGTTCTAAGTCTTTTTGTGAGAAATTATGAGGTGAGTCTTTGATTGTATGAAATGTAAAATCAGAGCTCGATGTACACGATTGTAAGATTCTCTCTATCTCTTTTTGAGGTGTGCAAATCGCTGCATCGTTTTCTGGGCTTACTACGATCATGGGACTTGTGATGTCACGAAAATATTTACAAATAGGATTGGCATCTGAAAAATTAAAAATTTAATTATCAGCATTCTCATGGGTACAGTATAGGTATGTTTTGACAGAGATAAGGGCGTTAATCAAAAGTTTAAGTGGCAT
>CAZQGM010000233.1:0-1629 GCA_964592885.1 uncultured Gammaproteobacteria bacterium | reverse complement strand
GTGTAGATGAAACATTCGTTGCAGCTGTGGCCGAAGAGAAAAAAGCATTTTCTCTAGCTGACCTTCTCAAAAGTCCAGTTGATGAGACAAAACGACTTCGAATTGTGCTGCGAGCTGATACAGCAGGGTCACTTGAGGCGATACTCGAGCAACTCGGAAATCAAGTTGATGTGATTTTGACAGGTGTTGGAGATATTCTCGAAAGCGATATTCTTCTTGCAAAATCGACAAATGCATTCGTCGTCGGATTTAACGTCAAGGCACCAAATTCTATCGAAAAATTGGCACAGCTTGAAAAAGTGGTATTTCGCGTGTATACGATCATTTACGAACTCCTTGATGAGCTTCGTGATGTTGTAGAAGGTATGGCTGAGCTGACGACCGGAGAACGGGACCTGGGGATCGGCAGTATTATCGCTGAGTTTCCGTTTGACGGAAATAGGATCGCCGGGACAAAAATACTCACTGGGCGCATCGCCCGCGGTGACCAAGTGAAAATCATACGAGGAGAGATAGAAGTATTCCGTGCGAAAGTGAAGTCAGTACGCAAAGGAAAAGAAGATACGACGAAAGCGGAATCAGGGACCGAATGTGGTGTGTTGTTTGACCGCGAAGTTGCGTTTGAACTCGGCGATGGTATAATCGCATTCACAACCGTATAACTTTTCTTTTTTGCTGTTTCCTGCCTTCAGCATTGATTGATACTGTATGGAATCAGCACACCGTCAATCTATCGTCGACGCGATACAGAAATCACGAGATATTGTGATCGTTTCTTCAAAAGATCTCACATACGATACAGTAGGATCCGCACTATCCCTATACTTAGGTCTGACATCTCTCGGGAAAACAGTAACAGTGGTGAGTCCATCGCCTATGATCGTTGAGTTTTCGAGTTTTGTTGGGGCGGACAAACTGACACATCAACTCAAAAAGCGAAATTTTCTCATTTCCCTTGATTATCAAGATGGATCAATCGAAAAAGTGAGTTACAATATTGAAGGAAATAAATTTAATCTCGTCATCGAGCCACGTCCAGGATTTGAAGGATTTTCAGAAAAAAATGTGACGTACGGACATAGTGGTTCGATCGGTGACACGACCATCCTCCTTGATATCGTAGATGCGGCAAGTATAGAGACACTTTTTTCTTCCCAAGAACTTGAACATCTTACCCAAAGTAAATCAACAATTGCCATTGGTCATAGTGAAACGACATTGGGTGGGGTTCAATATATCGATACGACGGCATCAACGAATGTAGAAGTGGTCTACAGCCTCCTTACTGCTCTTGGAGTAGCTATAAACGAAGATATCGCATCAAACATCCTGTCAGCACTATACATGACGACAGATAACTTTAGGATGCCTGGGATAACCGCTGATACATTTTCGGTAGCAAGTGCCTGTATGGCGGCACACGGAAAACGATTCCCATTTGAAACCACCGGTGCAGCCCGTGTAAAGGACGTGCTTCCAAGCGTAGCGCAACCAGTGTCCCACACTGTATCATCATCGTTAGCAAACTCTCCAGTATCTCTTGAGCCCACATTTGGGACACGAAAGAGCGCACCTCAAGAGCACACTATCACTACGTCAGAGACACAAAATAGTGACCTAGCTTCGGTA
>CAZQGM010000232.1:0-1654 GCA_964592885.1 uncultured Gammaproteobacteria bacterium | reverse complement strand
GGTCCTCGGCAGGTCGGAAAAACGACGTTGGTCCGAGAACTTCTGACTGGGATATCTGGAAAAACGTATGAAATGAGCGGTGATGCTCGAGGGCCATGGTGGAGCGTCCTCGTTGGTCGAGATGTCAGTCAAATGAAAGCATATTTTTCTGGATATGACACGCTTTTTATCGACGAAGCACAGCGGATCCCGGAGATCGGGTTATCACTCAAAATTATCCGTGATAGCATGTCACATGTCCGGCTCCTCGTCACAGGATCGTCTTCGCTCGATCTGGCGAGCAAACTCTCGGAGCCTCTGACGGGTCGGATGTACCATTTTCGACTCTACCCGATTTCCGTGGGCGAGCTCTCATCTTTAGTGGAGATCGCTGAGTTAGAACAGATGCGTGATGATCGACTGATCTACGGATCGTATCCTGAGGTTTTTTCATTTCCATCCATGCAGGAACGTGAGCACTACCTCCTCCATGTGACCGACGCGTATCTTTATCGTGATTTACTCGAGTTTGGCGATATACGGAATTCAGATAAGATTCGCGATATCCTGAAGCTTCTCGCATTTCAGATAGGAAATGAGGTATCGTTGTCAGAACTTGCGCGTAGCGTCGAAATGAGTCGTGTCACGGTCGATCGATATATAGATCTCCTCGAAAAGTCATATATCATATTCCGACGGCATGGATTTTCCCGAAACCTGCGAAAGGAAGTGACAAAGATGGATAAAATCTACTTTTATGATCTGGGTATTCGCAATGCGCTGATAGGAAATTTTCACCGTCTTGCTGACCGGAATGATGTTGGTGCACTGTGGGAGAACTTTCTCATGGTCGAACGGATGAAAAAGTTGGAGTACTCGGGCGCATTCTATTCGCATGCGTTTTGGCGGCTCACGACGGGAGCTGAGATCGATCTCATCGAAGATAGAGATGGGACACTTCATGGGTATGAATTTAAATATTCTCAAAAAAAATCGACTCCACCACACTCATTTCTCACGACATATCCGTCATCAACTGTAGAAACGATAACCACGGATTCATGGCGAGATTTTGTCATATAGTATACCCATAGGCCTAGTATCAATGATCCACATTGATACCCCCTTTACGGGTTCAACCCTGCAAGGGTTGTGATGGATCGATGACTCTTGATTCTCTATACGATATGATGGATCTATGCCCAGCATCAATGATCTCAAAGCCGAGCTTGAAGATATCCAAACGCTCAAGTTTATCAGTAGTGCCTTCACCGAAGCGTCGAGCGCAAAGATCAAAAAACTCCGGGCGGCATTTGAAGAGAACGTCGAGTTTCACCGGCAGATCACGCATGTCTATCATATCGTCCAGCATGCCGCTGGACAGCTTGAGGAGGCCGACAAGGGCAAGCACAGCGGTACAGAGCGCGAGGGGACGCTTTTTGTCGCTATCACCAGTAATCAGCGGTTTTACGGGTCTCTGAATATCAACATCATGCGTCAGTTTGTGGTGGAAGCAAAGAAAGTATCACCAGAAATCTTGGTCGTGGGAGCGACAGGTCGAGATTTTATGAAATCGATCGCATTTCCGACCAAATATGAGGTACTCCTTTTTGAAAAAGATTCGCCAAATAAGCCCGAAATCATGACCTTTATGGCTCGGGTGAAAAAGTATAAA
>CAZQGM010000231.1:0-1655 GCA_964592885.1 uncultured Gammaproteobacteria bacterium | reverse complement strand
AAAGAGAGAATTGATGGAAGCGCCATGCAAGAGGTATTTACGAGTATTTGTCGATCGATATCCACTGACACGGATCGTGGGTATGGTACACTACGTGATGTCACATGTTTTTTCATTGCAATAGGTGACGGGCGTGATCAGCATCCAAATGGATCAGTAGGGGCTGTATATGATGCTGTTAATCAAGTTATACACAGCGGATATGACGCACTATCCAATGATCTTGTGCTTTTTGCATGGGAGAGCGCCCAAGCTGCAGTGCGTGATCGCAGTGCATATACTCCGATGATGGCTGAGGCGATCAGTGCCAGATTGACCGGTAACATTGATATGGAATCCCAAGTGAGAGCTCACAAAGACCAAACCGCATATCGTCACGAGTTTCTCGAACAATAATCAAGTCTCACACTGTGTCTATTAAGAAGAACCACGGAAAAAATATACGACGAGTAGCGCCGGAAAAAAAGAAGCAACGACTGAGTAAACGGTGCTATACTTCTGCGTAATGACATCATACGCTACGACTGATCGATCACAGATGTTTTACTGGCAGACAGATCGTCCGTTTACGCCTGAGGAGACAAAATCTATTTTTTTGGATCGGCATCAGACGATCAGCAAAGAAGAGCTCACTCGTGCCGTTGAGACTGGGATGAAGGCGACCGGCCACGCGTCATCAGTTGCGTCGATGGATGACATCCTTGCGTTTGGAAGTGTCAATGTTGTCGTTCGTGCTGTACTCACCGATGGCACCGCAGTGATTGTCCGCGCTCATCCCCCCGGTGTTCCTAATGGGTATTTCTGGGCTGAGTCGATAGCGACCACTCGGGCAAAAGCGGCCGGAGTGCCCACATACGATACCTATTATGTCGATGATTCGATGTCCGAATTTCCCTTTGCATACATGATCATGGAAGCCATTGGTGGGAAAGTCATGAGTACCATTATGGACATGTCTCCGACCCGTGACGAACGGCTCATAGAGCACACAGGGGAGCTTTTGGCAAAAATCCATTCGGTGAAAGTAAAACGCTTTGGGTTTTTCGATAACCGTATTGCGCACGAGCAGTTGCAGCTCATTGGAAACCACGAACGGTGGGAAGAACACATTTTTGCCGCATATATTCCAAATATGAGATTTTTGCTTGATCAAAAATTGATCACACGGGAAGAGGTGAAAAAAATCGACGGGATTCTCCACTCTCATCATGATCTACTACGATATGACGATCCACGACTGATCCATAACGATATAGCCGACTGGAATGTTCGCTGTGAAGGGGATCGGATTGTCGGTGTCCTTGATTGGGATGAATCGTACGGAGGTGATCCGGTTGCTGATTTTTCTGCATGGTCGGTCTTTTTTCCGTATACGAGGATGGAACATCTAAAGACCGGGTACGCGCGAGTCTCTCCGTTGCCGGACGGATTTGAGGAAAAACTACACTTCTATCGTATCCGATATATCATATCTAAAATGGTTGGCCGAAAAGGAAAAATCATCGCTGATCCAGCTAAAACAAAATATCAGGACATGCTTGAGTATGCCATCAAAATTCTTCACGAAGAGTTTGAGTGGTATGGAGTGTAATTTTTTTGTCATTCCCGCGAAGGCGGGAATCTAAATGTTATAAATTGTTAGGAGATTGATGGAT
>CAZQGM010000230.1:0-1664 GCA_964592885.1 uncultured Gammaproteobacteria bacterium | reverse complement strand
CATTTGGGAGAAGTGCGACAACGATATCTCCATTCATAGCATCGTTTTGATGCTGGATGACGACAAAATCCCCGTCAAGAATCCCATCGTCGATCATGGAGGTGCCTTTGACCTGGAGTACGTAGTTAGATTTATTATTTGAAAGCATATTGGGCGCCACACTGATGTAGTAGTTTGGATCAGTCAGTGGCTCGAGCGGACTTCCCGCCGCGATATACCCGAGTACTGGTAATTCGACTGCGGATTCGGTCGATCCAGCACGAAACATATCCTTCACAACTTCAATACCTCGGCTCGCTCCATCGACTTTTTTTAAGAAACCCTTTGATTTGAGACGGTCAACATGTTCGTGTACGGTCGCAACTGAATTCATACCCAGTGCATCACCAATTTCTTTAAGTGTTGGAGAATACCCGAATCGCTGGATAAATTGTGTGATGAACTCGAGCAATTGGCGTTCTTTGGAATAGAGGGTTGCTGGCATATGTAAATAAACCGAAAATCAATACGACCATCTACAGTAATACTAAACAAATACCGAATTGTCAAGGAATCAGACATAAGGTATGATCAAATGTACATGAATGAGATAGAAGTACAATCAGCCTTCAAACTGAGCGCTCCCTATGATCCTAGTGGTGATCAACCAGAGGCTATACATGCACTCACAGAGGGTTTTCAAGATGATCTTAAAAGTCAGGTACTCGTCGGTGTGACTGGCAGTGGCAAGACGTTTACTATGGCGAATGTAATCCGAAACCTCAATCGTCCAACGCTTATCATTAGCCACAACAAAACGCTTGCTGCCCAGCTCTATCAAGAATTCACCGAATTTTTCCCTGAAAATGCCGTGTCATATTTTGTTTCCTATTACGATTACTACCAACCCGAGGCATATATCCCGTCAACTGATACGTATATAGAAAAGGAAACACAAATCAACGAGGACATCGATAAGTTACGTCTCGCCGCCACGATGAACATCTTGACGCGCAAAGATACGATCGTCGTTGCATCGGTCTCTGCGATTTACAATATCGGATCACCCAGGGAATACGGACAGTTTGTCCTAGAAATGCAAACAGGAATGCCCACGTCAATCAAAGCTATTTCTGATCGCCTTGTCCAGCTTCAATACGAGAGAAATGACTGGGAATTTAATCGAGGGAAGTTTCGGGTGAGGGGATCTACGCTTGACCTGTCGCTTGCATACGATGATAAAGCGATTCGGTTTACTGTCGAAAATGGAATTCTCACATCGATAGAAGAACGCCATCCCGTCGATATGTCGCGCGTAGCCACACTGCCGGTTGTGGTCATCTACCCATCAAAGCACTACATGACGGATCCAAAGACGTATAAACGCGCGTTTTCAGAAATGCAAAACGACCTCGACGCACAGGTAAAACTACTCAAAAAACAAAATAAATTACTTGAGGCTCATCGACTTCAAACGAGAGTTGAACATGATATCGATATGATTAGAGAGGTAGGATACGTAAATGGAATCGAAAACTATTCACGGTATTTTGATGGGAGAAAACCAGGGGATCCACCATTTACATTGCTTGATTATTTTGCTGATGCAGGAAATCCATGGCTACTGATGATCGATGAATCGCACATGACCATACCCCAAATTCGGGGGATGTATAACGGCGACA
>CAZQGM010000229.1:0-1705 GCA_964592885.1 uncultured Gammaproteobacteria bacterium | reverse complement strand
CTCCCCCATCACTTCGTCCATTTTTGAGAAAAACTCTTCTTTTGTAGGGAGTAATTTTGTTCGTTCATCAAGTTTTTCGACTACGATATCTTCGATGGCTTTGATATCCCCCTTGAGTCAACATATATCTGTAGAGTACGTCGTGAAACGTGGCGTGTCAATGTACGATCGCGATACATCGTCATAAAAAAACTACTTAAAAAGGAGACGCCTTGTAAGGCGAATTCGAGAGATTGCGGCGGCCCGCTTGAGCGCGGCCTCACAATGACATGTTGGTCGAGGAGTGGACTGCGTGGTGGAAGATTCTTCCCCGCGACATGGCGGGGTCAGAATGACGGAGGGAAAAATGATGGATCCCCGACTAGATCGGGGATGACATTACTATTAGTCACGCTTCAATACTTCAAAAAAGGCGGACTGGGGGATGTCGACAGAGCCAATCCGTTTCATCTTTGCCTTGCCTTTGGCCTGCTTTTTGAGGAGTTTATCTTTGCGGGTGCGATCGCCTCCGTAGAGCTTCTGGATGACGTCTTTGCGAAATGCTTTCACATCAGACCGGGTGATGATCGATCCCCCGATGGCGCCCTGAATCGGGATACTAAACTGCTGTCGCGGGATGATCTCAGCAAGCTTTTCGACAATCTCTGCGGCGCGACGATGCGCCTGCTGCCGAACGGCCAAAAACGCGAGGGCATCAACTTTGTCGTGATTGACCAGGATGTCGATTTTCGCCACTTCAACTGACTGATACTCAAAAAACTCGTAATCAAGCGATGCGTAGCCTTCCGAGATACTTTTTAGCCGGTCAAAAAAGTCGATGATCATATCAGAAAGCGGGATGAGATACGTAAATTCGGCCTGGTCACCCATGTAGGTGAGGTCGATATACTCGCCCCGCTTTTCGACCGCAAGCTGCATGACCGCACCGATGTACTTTTTAGGCGTGAAGATTTTCACTTCCATGATCGGCTCTTTGACGCCGGCGATGTATGTAGGATCGGGATATTCAGTGGCGGACTGGATGATGACTTCGGCACCAGAGTCGGAGGACTGAGAGCCGACGACGGAAGACTGGATCCCCGCCTTCGCGGGGATGACAGATGAAGGATCAGAGATGATGTCGGAGACGGTGAAACCGAGTTTCGAAAGAGATACACCATGATTGAGCGTCAAATGATACTCAACGGATGGCGCGGTCGCGATCATATCAAGGTCAAATTCGCGAGATAACCGCTCCTGCACGATCTCAGCGTGCAGTAGCCCCAAAAATCCACAGTGGAACCCGTTCCCCAAAGCCGCAGAGTTGATCGGTCGGAACGTAAATGCACTATCGGAAAGCCGCAGCTTCTCAAGTGATTCGCGGGCGACGGAAAACTCATCACTATTGATCGGAAATAAACTCAAAAAAACCATGGACTTAGGTTCTTTGTAGCCAGGAAGGGGTTGAATAGCAGAAGATGGATGACGGAGGACTGAGGACGGATTATCGCTATCTGTCGTCTGTCTTCGGTCTTCAGACTTCGGTCTTCTGTCGTCTTTTCCGAATGTGATCGTATCCCCTACTTTTGCGTATCGAACGTCCTTTAACCCAGTCGCAATGTATCCAACCTCACCTGTGCGGATCGATGATTCACTCGTCAAAAAAAAAAAAAAAAATCCGACATCAATTGGTGTCACGTCTGCGTTGGTCGCAAAAAAATGAATG
>CAZQGM010000228.1:0-1735 GCA_964592885.1 uncultured Gammaproteobacteria bacterium | reverse complement strand
CGACTTAGGTTCTCAGCCGTGTCTGAGCCGATCATTTTTGACGTGATGTTTTGGACGACTGTGGCAGCCTTTTTAGGCGGACGAATCGGCTTTGTCTTGTCCCACCTATCGACATTTTCTTCCAACTGGCTTCGCGTTCCAGCAATCTGGATTGTCCCAGGCCTGTCACTATATAGTGCACTCATCTGTGCAGCCATCTGTAGCTTACTCATGGCACGAAAGGTCAATGTGCGACTTGGGATTATCGCTGATGCGTGGGCTATGGCTATCATCCCGGCCCTTGCTATCGGGATGCTTGGTGCTTTTTTTGACGGATCTATGATCGGTAAACCCGCAACTATCCCATGGGCGCTCTGGTATGTTGGGGTGCTTGGGCGGCGGCACCCGGTCGAGCTCTACTTTGCTCTTGCAACATTCATCATCCACATGATACTTCTAAAAGTCGAAAGTTATGCAGCAAAAAAAGGAAAACCCGCTGGGACGGTGGCTGTTACGAGCGCGATGCTTTTATCAATCTCCTATGGGTTACTTGAACTATTGACGGATCATCCGATATACTGGAAGGGACTTATCGCCAACCATCTTGTCCTTATTTTGGTATTCAGTCAGGCAGTTGGCGGTTTTTTTGTTCTTTCCGGGTATCATTACGCGGTGGGGCGTCGGATAAAGCAGATACATACTCGTATTCATTTGGTAGGAGGAGGGTGGTATGAACGCATTACAGCAAGATTTCCTTTTCAACGCAAAAAAAACGCTTGAGGATCAAAAAAACGGGCTAACGACCCAGATAGCTGCACTATCAACCCAGGATCCATTTATGGATCCAGAGCGGACAAACGACAATGCCGCGTCTGATACGGATGCAGCTGAAGAATCTGACCGTGATCGAGTAGGCGCAATGGTTGACGAGCTTAAGGAAAAAATGATCGAAATAGATGCGGCGTTGGGTCGGATCGAAGATGGGACATACGGTACATGCTTAGAGTGCAGCACTGCTATTGCCGAAAGCCGACTTTTGGTTCTTCCGACAGCCAGAAACTGTGCGGAATGCGAAACAAAAAAAGCATCGCGGTAACCCATCTCGTTTGCCGTAAATACTAGTAGTGTCACTTTTCCTCATGGATATACCTATACTATGTGAAGATGACAGTTTCCTCGTCATCAACAAACCTCCCGGACTAGTCGTCAATCGTGCGGAAAGCGTCAAAACTGAAACCGTACAAGATTGGGCAGAAGAGAGGTTATCGATCCATCCTCGCGAGTCTGACGCCGGACCGAAGACGCCATGGACTCCAGGTACGCCAGACATGGACAAAGAGCGGAGTATCGCAGATTTCTACTCTCGGGCTGGTATCGTCCATAGGATCGACAAAGAAACATCAGGGATCCTCATCATCGCTAAAACGATAGAATCGTTTATACAACTTCAGTCATATTTTCGTGAACGCGAGGTCGGAAAAACATATACAGCGTTTGTTCACGGGGAGCTTGTCCCACCATCTGGGGAGGTCAATGTGCCAATAGGTCGCCTGCCGTGGAACAAAGAGCAGTTTGGAGTGATCCCCGGAGGAAAAGAATCGTTTACGGCATATACGGTATCGGGTGTTCGAGTCATAAAGCCGACCGAACACGGAGGGGGGACAGTTTTTTCGGTCGTCACGCTTCACCCAAAAACTGGGAGAACACACCAAATCAGAGTGCATATGAAATATCTTGGGCACCCACTTATTGGTGA
>CAZQGM010000227.1:0-1743 GCA_964592885.1 uncultured Gammaproteobacteria bacterium | reverse complement strand
ATGTATATCATAGGGAGTGATGTTTTTTCTGGGGACACTGTGTTTCATGATCATACGTTTGGGGATACATCCCACCGATATTCTGACCCAAAAAAGTTCCTTACATCAATAAAAAAACTAGCAGCCCTACCACAAGACTACATCATCCATCCCGGGCATGGAGATGAGTTTTTCGTGAGAGACATGACCGCTCATGCCGCGGTATCATTATGAATATGGCGTATGAGCGGCGGACTATCGATACACAATCCGAATGGGACCAGTTAGTTGGGACAGTTGCTCCACACGCATTTTTTTCTTCTTGGCGGTGGGGGGAAGTAGAAAAACTTCTGGGGCATACCGTCGTTCGTACAGCATGGTTTTCGGAGGGTACGTTTGTGGCAGCCGCTTCCTGCATCATCGTCAAGTCGCGCAGAGGGACGCTCATGCTCGTTCGTCATGGACCCGTGATGCCTGATATATCACAATCCGTACTGAAAACAGTTGTTGATGATCTTCGGGTCATAGGAAAACGCCATCATGTCGATGTTGTGAGGTTGAGCCCGCTGGTATCTACAGATCCCTATGAACAGATGATTGTCGCATGTGGATTGCGTCGATCACCAATCTATGGCATGGATGCACAGTTTTGTCGGCACATTGATGTGATGAAGTCAGACGATGACATTCTTACAGGGATGAAAAAAAACACACGCTACGATATAAAAAAAGCGGATGGAAGTGGTATCACGGTTCGTGTTTCGAAAGGTGCAGACGATATAGAGATATTCATGAAACTCTATGATGAAACCGCAAAACGCCAAGGATTTGTCGAACATGAAGGGATTGAAGAGGAACTAACCGTTTTCGGAGACGATGCGATCATCGTCACAGCATCAAAAGATGGCATTGCCCTTTCCTCCTCAGTCGTCGTGTTTGAGGGAAACCAAGGGATATACCGGCATGCAGCATCTATACCCAATTCTAGCGGCGCATCAGCACGTATGGTCTGGGAAATACTTCGAGAGACCAAGCGTCGTGGAAAACCTATCTGTAATTTATGGGGCGTGTCGCCAGAGGAAAATACGAACCATGCGTGGGCAGGGCTCTCCAGGTTTAAGCGGGGATTTGGTGGATACGATGTCTCGTACGCTGGGACGTACGATATACCACTGACACCAAAATATCTGATGATCTACGTCCTTGATCACATCAAAAAATGGCGCAAAGGATTTTAAAACGCTATACTTACCCTTATGCTTCATACACTACGGCATCACATCCACAGGCACACAATATCATTTGCTCACGCATTTGACGGTGTCAAATGGGCGATCACTACGCAGCCGAACTTTCGAGTTCACCTTTTTTTATCTGTGTGTGCGCTTGGGATCTCTGCATATCTCGGAATTGAGCCTATCGAATGGGTAATCATCATATTTACTATTATCTTGGGATTATCCGTTGAGATGGTAAATACAGCGATCGAGTCTGTGACAGATCTCGTCACCACAGAGTATCGGGTAGAGGCAAAAGTAGCCAAGGATGTCGCAGCGGGTATGATGCTTATCACTGCATTTGGCGCGGTTGTCGTCGCAATGATCATTTTTTTGCCGTATATACAGAATCGTTTTTTATAGGAGCTTTGCACGTATGGGATTTTTACTTGGGGCGCTAATACTTTCGTGGTTTATCTCAAGCGCGCTATACATACCATTTATCCGACTGTTATATACTCTCCGATTTCAGCGACTCAATCAGGTG
>CAZQGM010000226.1:0-1769 GCA_964592885.1 uncultured Gammaproteobacteria bacterium | reverse complement strand
TGCGCTTCCGGAGGTAGATGCTCATCGTTCCAAAGTGCAAAGCGCTTTTTGACACCAATTGGCTCATACTTTGCCATTTTATCCGACAGATACACAATTTTTTCCTCTAGAGTCGATGGACTATCGGAAGGATCAACTATCATATGAAGAGGGTGTCGCCTCACAACCGCACACAACGTTTCATCACACCCTTCAGTTTCTAATATACGAACACTTGCATCTGGATGTCGCTCCCCTGGGAGTTTTGGGACATTTTTATCGATATCATGGAGTAAACATCCAGCATCGACGAGCGACGCATCTATGGATATCTCGGGATGTGTGTCTTTTATGTGCGCGACCAGTGTTCGTGCAACGGATAGGACTGCCTGTACATGCGTCCGTTTGATTTCGGGAAAATCATATTTCTCCCACATGCTCTTGCACTGATCTACAGACGGGATCATACAATATCTATATATATCGATGTTTACGATTCTTTTTGTTGACCGTTTATTGAGAAATAGCCAAGACTTTGGAGAACCAAGTTTACGACTTCTTTTGGACCATGAGAATACGTATTGAGAATCAAATCGTAATGCTTGGCATTCCAAAAATCAGTGACCGGAACATCATACATTTTGCTCCATTTATTTAAATTTGCTTCTTCCCGTTCTCGAAGGTGAATTTTAGCCTGTTCGACCGTTAGATTATCTCTGTTTACTACTCGATCGATCCGTAGTGCATCATCACACATCAGGAGAATTTTTAAGACATGCGGTATTCCACGCATGTTCCATCCGGCAATCCATGATTCGACTGCAACATGGGCTTTGGGGTCGGAGAGCTTTTTTCGAAGTGCAAGATCGATCTGATGATCGATATCCTCACCGTAGTCTGTTGCTTTATGATGCGTCACATCTTCTGCTTTATGATTACCATTTAAAATGGCAAATTGACGAGCCCAATCTCCTCCAGAGAACGTCTCCCATCCAAGACCTTCAACAATTGGTTTTAAATTCTTAAGGAGTGTAGATCGTCCTGCACCGGGCGGTCCGGAGATTGCAATTGATGAATATTTCAGGGGTTTAGGGGTTAAGAGGGTATCCATGGACGAAGTATAGACCTACCGTATGCCGGTTGGCAATATTTCTATTTGAAATATTGATCGAGCGGCTTAGGTACGTGAATATTTGAAGCTTCATTAAGCAGAGCGGAAGGTATAGCACCAGTATAATTTTCCAAAAAAGAATCACCATCGGTTGACTAACACTCGTAAATGACATATTACTAGACCATGAACATCTCCTTTCTCCCTATCGACTGGAATACGTATCACACACATGCTCGCAACATCGCTGCCACAGTATTGTCATCCAAAAAACCTATCAATCAGGTTGTGGCAATCTCACGCGGAGGCCTCACATTTGGTCATCTTCTTTCGGATCTGATGCGAATACCGATTGCGACATTTACCATCCAAAGCTACACCGATATCAAAAGCCAAGGTGAAATCAAAATCACCGAACCACTTAAAACACGAATTAATGAAAAACATATCCTTCTTGTCGATGATGTCGCAGACTCTGGAAAAACACTTGTCCGCGCCGTTAAATATCTGAAAGGATTCAAACCTGCATCCATTACTGTCGCAACGATGTTTTATAAACCTCATTCGGTGTTTCGCCCTGATTACTTTGCAGATACCACAACCAAATGGATCCTTTTTCCGTATGAGCCGACGGAAATGATTCTCATGATCACAAAAATGATGGAGAAAGATGGATCAA
>CAZQGM010000225.1:0-1771 GCA_964592885.1 uncultured Gammaproteobacteria bacterium | reverse complement strand
CTTGATGGAATATATAAAAACGTGCCAGCTTCAGTGACGTGGACTCCAGAAAAAGCGTCTGCTACTGATATAGATTTCTCTCGCATGGTGAGTAATGCAAAAAAAGTACGTGCTTCCTATGTCATCACCAAATAAAAATACTAGCGCCCTGATGTGCTTGTATGCCCTTGTCGCATGCTGTATCGTGATTTTTTCGTACGGATGGATTGATCGAAATCTGGTCATATCACTTCATCCGACGATTGTTACAATTCGCCGTATACTCGAACAGATGACATACGACAATCGAATGCTCGGTGGTATCCTCTATACCTGTATCCTGACCACCCTCTTTTTTTTGTACTTCGTGACACTTCGGAAGGTCGCCCGGATGGAGCTTTCACGCACCCGTGTGGCATCGCTCGTCATAGGACTTGCGATCATCGTTGGATTGAGTTTTCCGCTCACTTCCTATGACCTTTTTAATTACATCCTGACGGCAAAAGTCACGTATCACTACCATGAAAATCCGTACCTCGTCATGCCAATCGAACTCATAGGTGAGCCTGGGCTAGCGTATACGAGAGCTGCAAATAAAACAGCACTATATGGTCCGACGTGGATCGGGGCTTCATACATTCCACATATATTTGGAGGAGATACGATATGGGGACAGATCCTCGCATTTAAACTTTTTTCGAGCGCCTCATATGTGGCAGTCGCGTACCTACTATTTATCATCTCTGGATCGGTAGCGCCCGTCGTATGGTTTGCCCTGAATCCACTTGTCATCATAGAGCTTCTAGTCAATGGTCATAACGATGGATTGATGATGTTTATATGTCTTTCCTCATACGTCGTATTTCTCCAGAAAAAACGATTGGGTACATGTATTGGTTTTGGACTACTCGTACTCTCATCACTTGTCAAAGGGGCGACACTCGTGCTTCTACCCCTTATGTTTTGGAGGCAGTTCCCACGCGCTGTAGCGTGGGTAATGCCGCACACAAAAAAAATTCACCTCACGACTCCACAGACAGTGTATTTTCTCTCGAGTCTTTTATTGGCCGTCGCATTTCTCGTCGCAGGGCCCATGAGAGAAGAACTGTATCCGTGGTACGGTGTATGGTGTCTGACATTTGCAAGCCTCCTTGATGATACGCGCTACGGTTGGTACAAAGGACTTCTCATAGCCGGTACAGTTGGACTTGAACTTCGTCCAATCGCATACATGATAATGGGGTATTACGAGGGACCTGGTCCACTGATACGACTTCTGGTGACGATTGTCCCAGTCATCGGGTATAGTATGGTCTCGTTGTCTATTTTTTTTAAAAGGAAATATATATGACGATGAGAAAATCATGGGTAGCCTATGGGCTTGTCATCATACTTGCCATCTTTTTTTCGCTTCCTTTTTACCAATCAAAATTCATCCCGACACATGACGGCGAATATCACATCATACGGTACATGGATTTTTATCGGAGTCTTAGGGATGGGAATATCATCCCTCGGTGGGCCCCAACCATGAATAGTGGATATGGGACTCCAATATTTAATTTCCAATATCCTTTTCCAAATTATGTCGGTGCAGTTCTCCATGTGTTTGGCTTACAGTTTGTAGATGCCTACAAAGTGTCAATTGCACTCGGGTACGTAGTTGCCGCAATCGGATGTTTGTGGCTACTCCAACGGCTCTTTGGGATATATGAAGCGACAGTGGGGGCGATCGCGATGATGCTCGTGCCGTACTGGTTTGGAGATATGGGGGTTAGTGGATCAGTTGGGG
>CAZQGM010000224.1:0-1781 GCA_964592885.1 uncultured Gammaproteobacteria bacterium | reverse complement strand
AGTGGTCTATGCAGAACTAAATATGGCAAAACGATCAGATAAACCAGCTCGTGATGCCGGGATGACCATTCCAGGGATCGATGATGTGACTATCCCATTTCCTGTGTTGCATCAGAATGTCATTGTGTTTGATGGAGGGCCTGGTGTCATTTTTGAACATATGGACCCGGTTGCCCGTGAATATTTTGAAAACTCTCTTCAGAAGGTCGAGGGACAACCACTACGAGATTTTATCATTGGCATACTTGGAGAGGATGCGGTTACTGAGCACTATTCTGATGATCAGATTCGCATAATGCTAGGGATGTATAAAGGGTTGCAAAGAAACGAGAGGTAATCTATGAACATATTTTCAGCAGGAGCACAACCAAGCTACGCGCCAGCATTTGAAGTATTTAACGGTGACCATACGCCGCATGCAGAAATACCATCACGGGTTGATCGGATTAGTGAAGCGCTTGATCGATCTTTTCACGAACGTGTTTCCGTCCACGCGCCAGCAACAGTCGAAGAAGTAGCGACTGTTCATGACAAACAGTATATTCAATATCTTTCCAAAACATGTTCTGATCTCGGACTGGGTGACTATCGATATCCATCAGTCTTCCCGCACGGTGTCGCACGCTTCGGAGCAAGCGATGTGGCGAAAATTGGACGATATGCCTTTGATACGTTTTCGCCCCTTATCCCAGAAACATTCCATGCTGCGAGTCTTTCTGCTGCGGTAGCGCTTGCAACGGCGAAATACGTGCACGAAACGGGCAAAGGTGCGTACGCTCTCTGTCGACCACCTGGACACCACGCAGAATCGGCGCGTTTTGGAGGATACTGCTATTTCAATAATTCAGCATTAGCCGCAGAGTATCTCTCTGGATTTGGACGTGTGGCTGTCCTTGATGTAGATTTTCATCATGGTAATGGGACGCAGCAGATATTTTGGGAACGACCAGATGTACTGACGGTTTCCATCCATGCTGACCCGGATTGGAAATTTCCCTACTTCACTGGATTTGCTGATGAAATTGGACAGGGAGCTGGGGAAGGATACAACCTCAACATTTCACTTTCGAAAAATACGGGAAATGATGTGTATCAACGTTCACTTGAGATTGCCTGTGAACGCGTAGCATCATTTCATCCAACAGCGATCGTTATTGCCTATGGAGCAGATACACACGTAGACGATCCCATCGGTGGGTTTGTCCTGACGACAGACTATTATGTGCAGATGGCCGCCACGATTGCATCGCTTCGGATCCCTACGATGATCGTACAGGAAGGCGGATACAATACCGCGTTGCTTGGCGATAACGTTGTGTCATTTTTATCAGGTTTTTAGTTCATCCGACCGTTTTTATACTTGACCATGTAGCCCACTGACGGTGATACTAGGTATATGCCAGGAACCGGACAAGGTATCATCGGGTCATTTGAGAGCATCGGGAAAGACATCGTGCAGGAAGCAGCAAAGGTCCCGGTGGATGTCGCAGGGGCGGCACTCGAGTCACTTGGGAGCGGCGGCGGTGGTCAAAAAAAGAGTGCGACCACGACGACGCCCGTCGTGTCTCCTGATGGATCGTCTCCCAAAGATACCCCGCTTGATCAGCTCAATACTGCGACAAGCACAGAGACTAAACGCGCGATAGCTCGCTCAGCACTCGAGCAGCTTGCTGGAAAAGCAAAATCAGGCGAACCAAGCATTTGGGAAAAGCTTCAAAAGGAAGATGCAGAGAAGAAAGACAAGCAAAAAGCCCAGGACCAACAACAATCGATGGTACTTA
>CAZQGM010000223.1:0-1809 GCA_964592885.1 uncultured Gammaproteobacteria bacterium | reverse complement strand
TCGATCTCTCGTCAGATCTCAAACATTTCCCATCACTCGTGCGATCACTTCTTCGGGGATATGACATCGCTATCGGCACACGTAATCTCTCGTCCTCACGGGTGTATGGACGCAATATCATCCGGACGATCACGTCAAAAGGGTACATATTTCTTATCAAAATGTTTTTTCAGGTTCGATTTTCTGATGCGCAGTGTGGGTTTAAAGCAGTGACCCGGAAAGTCGTGACGATGTTGACCCCCGCAGTGATCGACGATGCGTGGTTTTTTGACACAGAGCTTCTGATCTTAGCCGAAAAGCTTGGGCTTCGCATATATGAAGAGCCTGTTACATGGATCGATAATCCTGGATCAACCGTGCGTGTCTACAAAACTATCATGGGTGATCTAGCAGGCTTAAAGCGGCTTTTTTTGACCCGACCGTGGGTCAGTATTGATGCACGTTCATAAAAAAATCTCAAACAAAGAAACCGTAGCTTTTTTTTCGTATGGCTGAACTAACGATCGATGCTATCAAATCCCGCTCTGTTTCTGGTGTGCTTGCACTCGTGTCTCGCACGTTCTCGCTTCAGCTGATCGCATTTGTCGCGACATTCCTTCTCACAGTTTTTTTGTCTCCTTCTGTATTTGGCGTGTTTTATGTGGTATCTGCATTTATATCGTTTTTAGGATATTTTTCGGATGTTGGGCTTGCCGCAGCACTTATCCAAAAAAAAGAAGAACTGACAGATGACGATCTATCGTCTACCTTTACGATTCAGCAGGGGCTTGTCTTGGGACTATGTCTGATCTCCTGGGTTCTTGCGCCATATGTATCCGTCTGGTACGCACTTGATAGTGGGGGCACGTTGCTTTTGTACAGTCTGATCGTTTCGTTTTTTCTCTCATCACTCAAAACTATCCCATCGATCATCCTCGAGCGGAAACTTCTATTTGGAAAGCTCGTGATACCACAGATTCTTGAGACACTTGGATTTTATGCTGTAGCTGTCATCATGGCATCCCGTGGATACGGGATCATGTCGTTTACTGTCGCCGTATTTATCAGAGGGCTGGTTGGTACAGTCGCGATGTACATCGTATCTCCGTGGAAAATTCGGATCGGGATATCAAAAGACGTGCTTAAGCGCCTCATGAAATTTGGTGTGCCGTTTCAGTTAAATTCGGTACTAGCACTTCTTAAAGATGATCTTGTGACGATGGTGCTCGGGAAAGTACTTCCATTTGAAGCCATTGGATATATCGGGTGGGCTAAAAAATGGGCAGAACTCCCGCTCCGGCTCATCATGGATAGTGTCATTCGTGTCACATTCCCTGCATATTCGAGGCTTCAACACGATTCAGAGATGCTTGCAAAAGCCATCCGCATATCATTATTTGCAATAGGAAGTTCGATCATTCCGATCTCTGTAGGGCTTCTATTTTTCGTCTCTCCTTTGGTTGATATGATACCTCGATACGAAAAATGGGAGCCTGCTATCATGGCTTTTTACTTTTTCACGCTCTCATCGGCTGTTGCTGCATTTTCGACACCACTAACCAACATGCTCAATGCTATAGGCAGGATCAAAATCACATTGACGCTCATGGTGATGTGGACTGTTATGACGTGGGTTTTTACGTTTATGCTTATCCCAGTCTTAGGGTTTATGGCTGTGCCTGTCACGGCTCTTATACTGTCTCTAACCATCTTCTGGGTCATCCATTTGGTGAAAAAAGAAGTTGATGTGGCGATACTCTCTGAGCTCAAAAGTCCACTTATCGCTGCACTAGCACAGGCGGTGGTGTACGGGACGTTGTTGCAGTTTTT
>CAZQGM010000222.1:0-1877 GCA_964592885.1 uncultured Gammaproteobacteria bacterium | reverse complement strand
ACCTATGAAGGTATTAGTGAACGGACCCTTAGGAAAACACGTATATGCATACCACAACTCGTTTGACCGGTATCGTGCTTTTACTCATCACTCTTCTTTTCGGAAGCGCCCGCTCCGTCGTGGCCCAAACACCTGAGGCAGGACAAGGAGGCGAGCTTAAACAGATAGCTTCGCTCCAAACAGTCGACCCTCGCGTGGCAGCAATACGCGGCTATCTCACCACTCACAACTCTCCTATGGTTGACTACGCTGAATTCTTTGTCTCTGAGGCAGATCGTCTTGGACTTCCATGGAATCTTGTCGTCTCTATCGCTGGAACCGAATCAGGCTTTGGGAAACACGTACCTATGGGCTCATACAATGCGTGGGGGTGGGGGATCCCAACAGGCGCAAAGAGTGGGATCGGATTTTCCTCATGGGCAGATGGCATCACCACCGTCAGCGAGGGACTCCGCTATAAATATGTCAATCGTGGCAGGACTACCGTAGAAGAAATGGGTAGTATCTATGCAGCCTCGCCTGTTTGGTCGACACATGTACGATTTTTTATGGGTAAAATCGCATCATTTGATCCATCGACCGTCAGCTCTAAGGAAAAAGAGCTTCCACTTACCCTCTAAATAATCCGTAGCTTCAATTGCTAAAAACAGATATAATCACTCACGTGACGCATGCCAGAGTGGTGAAATGGTATACACGCAGGTTTTAGGAACCTGTGCCCTAAAGGCGTGGAGGTTCAAGTCCTCTCTCTGGCACACAATGTTACAATTTAATACATATCAATAGGAGATATTCTTCAAAGTATTTGGGTTAGATACTAAGCGTAACAGGCGGATATTTTCTTTATGGTAATATCTACAACGGCAATCCAGCAAAAGACTATTTTTCAACTGGCATAAATATAGCTCTCGGCTTTTTCTTCATATTCATGAAAGAGAGTAAATCCTCCAAATAGTAAATACGTAGGTGTATTTTGAGCTCTTTGTTTGATCTGTGCCCATGTAGAAATTGTACGCCTCCTATGAGCAATCGTGACTATCGTTGCCCAATGTTGCTACTATAGATGTATGGATACCCATACCACGCCTACAGGAAACAAAACAGTCTTTCATGTCATGACGAGTAACGTCCCTGTTTTTCCCCCGACGACAAGTGTCGGAGATATCATACGGGCGCTAAAAACGGTAAAGGGTGACGATTTTGATTCGATTAACTACACGTATGCGGTAAGTACCACTGGCCACCTGCTGGGCGTCGCTTCCATAAAGGAAATGCTTCGGGCGCCAAGTGACACTATCTTGTCCGATATCATGAAGACGGATCTTGTATCTGTCAGTGAGCATTCACATCGGGAGACGGCGGCTCTTCTGGCGATTAAACACAACATAAAAGCACTGCCAGTTGTAGATAAAGAACATATCTTTCTTGGTGTCATACCATCGGATGCAATACGCACTATATTGCAACAGGAAAATATTGAAGACATGCTCTATAGAAGCGGCGTAAATGCATCCCACTCTACCGAAACAGACATCTTTACATCGACTGTTTGGGAACAACTGCGTATACGACTCCCATGGCTTCTGATCGGGCTTGTCGGAGGGATATTTGCCGCAACCATCGTATCAGCGTATGACCGTATGATCGCCGAATTCGTCCTTCTGGCTGCGTTTCTACCCGGTGTCGTATATATAGGAGACGCTGTTGGCGCCCAATCACAGATGATCATAGTCCGCAGTTTTGCCCAAGGGAAACACATATTTTTTAGGGAATATATCGTCAGAGAATTAAAAATTAGTTCGCTACTTGGGCTAGTTTTGGGGGGCGTATCTGGCATTGTTTCACAGCTTTTCTGGCACAATTATATCCTTACATAT
>CAZQGM010000221.1:0-1898 GCA_964592885.1 uncultured Gammaproteobacteria bacterium | reverse complement strand
CATACCACATGTTATCCAGTCATCACAGACTTCAAACTTCTCGATTCATACGACCATCGCATTTGTCATCCTGATCCTCGTGGGTGGCGTAGGCCTTGGAACTATCATCGGATCGATAGCCACGAAATATCGGGCCCTAGCAGTCATCTTTACCGGCGCACTTTATCTCTTCTCATCTGGTTTTTTCTTTCATACATACTTTTTCCAGCATCCACTCCAAGGATACTTTGATTTTTCTATGCGTGTCATGACTAAATACATATCGCTCCATGATGCAAAGACACCAATCGTCTTTCTGACACGCGGACCAAAGGATGCATTTAAGAAATACGTGTACTATGCATCACTCACTGATACGGCAAAAAAAGAGGTGGCCACCGCTCTCAAAAACGAGTCGTACACCATCGGCTCTGTCTCATTTGAAGAATGTGCCAAAAAAATTGATATGACTGAACCACTCGGGACCGTACTGATCATCGATTCTGGATGCAGCAAGCCCGAAGGAGGTACTGATATGGTTGCGATCACGCGACTATCCGACGCGGGCACCACACAGTATATATACGGCGACACGGTATGTTCTGGGTACGAACTCAAGCCATATCCGAGCGGGATCACATTGTCAGATTTTTCCTTCAAATCGCTTGATGCCAAACGCTTCTGTGAGACGTATATCACGAAGTACGATTAGTTTTCGTACGGCTCGTAAATCTCGCGTTGACGCGGTAATGGGAATCCTTGTTTTTCTTCCTCAATTCGTAATTCTGATTTCTGATTTCTGATTTTGGATTTCTCGATTACGATTACGCCAGTACGATGAGGTCTCGGTCATCTCGTTTCCACAGTGGGGCCAGACGTTTCCGTTCTGACAGGATTTCTGGCAACTTCCCAAGCGCCATGAAATATCCGCGGAGCATGATGATGTCAAATCGAAACATCGCCTGCACGAGCCGAATTGGGAGCCAGAAAAGATGTGTCCACAGGATTTTTTTATCTGAGATATTTTTCCAGTGAAAGATAAATTGATTTCGAAATACGATGACCTTTACTTGGTCTGGGGTAAATGATGTTTTGATCTTCCCCTCTTCGTGCCAGTGATGGACCACGCTCTCGCGTTCAAAAAGCACGCGGTATCCAGACTTCATAGCCATATAGGACAAATCGATATCTTCCCAATAAAAGGGATTGTAGATCGTATTCATCCCACCAAGAGCGTTCCACACACTTCGCCTGAATGCGGCCGACCCACCCGATACCCATGCGGTCGCACGAGCATTCACCTCGCCTTTACTGTGGACAAAAAATCCTTTTTCCCATTTGGAGAGTCCTCGACCTCGCAAAACGACTCCTGTCTTCTCGTGACTCTTTTCAAGACACCCTACACCAAAGACTGTGGGGTCTGTGAAGTGTCGTAGAAGTGGCACTAACCATCCGTTCTCCGGCTCTACATCAGTGTTTAGAAGGACGACCACGTTGCCTGTGGCGACTTGGACACCCGCATCGACATTGCCCGCAAATCCGCGCTGTTTGTCGCTCGTAACGACCACGACGTGTGGGAAATTCTTTTTGAGATAGTCTACTGATCCGTCGATCGATGCATCGTCAGAGACGACTACTTCTGCGCCATACGAATTGTCGATCACATTTTGGAGGTGTTTCTCCATCAAATGCTTCCCGTTCCAATTCGGGATGACGATACTGACAGTCACTGGATACTTCGGATTTTTATTAGCCATGGGGATATTATATACGATGCCATATGTAGTTGCTAAAAAAAGACGTAGGAAGGATATAAAAATAACAAACAGGCCACTCCTAAATGGACCTCTTACCACTTCTTGTTACCTATCCTTACACCCCTTACCCTCGGAGGTAATCAAAGGTGTCTTTTATTAGCC
>CAZQGM010000220.1:0-1911 GCA_964592885.1 uncultured Gammaproteobacteria bacterium | reverse complement strand
TTGGTGGAACGAATCATCAAATATAAAAGCCAATCGTTCAAAGCATATCCGATTGATATACTTCAAAACATAGTAGAGGAAGAGAAAGCGAGGATAGAGACGCTTGATTCTACTCTTGCGGAGTTAAAACACGATCTCCCTCTTTTTGCCCTAACCTCGGAACTTCCGCAAACACAAGTGCGCTATTATCATGGTTCATCGGGAATTCGTCAAATGATGTGGAACGCGCTTTCAGCGGAGAAAGAAAATATTGGATATTCAGTCATGGGACGAAAATCAGTGGTAGGAGAAAAATTCCTCAAGCGTTTTTTGGAAGAGTTCGGTCTAAGAAACCTTACAGATAGGGTGCTTATCAATCCCATAGGTGAAACAATACAGTACATTACAGACGGAAATCTATCGATACATAACAAGCTTGCAAACTTTGAACATATCCGGTCAATCGATAAAAAAATTCTGACTATCGCCGGCGACACCACGATTTACAACAATGTATTCGCCGTCATGTACTGGAAAAAAGGTGAAGTGGTTGGTGTTGAGATCGAAAATCCAGAACTGGTAGCCATGCAAAAATCGATCTTTGAGATACTCTGGAAAATCGCAAAACCACTCGCAAAATGACTAATCTTCTCAGAAGATTGTCACTGTGGGGAGAGAGCTGTCTAATGAGGTATCTGTCATTCCCGCGAAGGCGGGAATCCAGGTACAAAACATATTTTCTCTGATCCCCGATCAGGTCGGGGATGACGACTGATTATATATGCCCGTCGTCATTTCTTTGGTATATTCTTGAAGAGTTGCTTACGGGCAACATCAGCTTTTTTGATCGTCTGTGTCGTGATATCGTTGACTGTCTCTTTGGCGTCTTCAATTCGATCGGTCACATCCTCGATAAACTCATCTTTGGCTTTTTCACCTTTTTTGACAAGCTTCGTCCCCTCTTTCTCAAGATGTTTGAGGGTCTGTTCGCCCTTGCGCAGTGCCTCTTTTTGTAGCTTCTTTCCCTTGTCTGTGGCCAAAAGAAATACAGCGCCAGCGCCTACTGCTGCACCGATCAGCGTGCCAAGAATAAACATGCCTTTTTTGTTTCCGTCATTATTCATGAGTTGCTCCCTTCCGGCGAAATGCCGATACCATACTTGATACTGATTTAACTCCTTCGATGACTCCTGAGAGAGATTGGACTCCTTCACTGACGGTCTCTGTCACCTCGCCAGTATCATCAAGGATTTTATTCACTTTGGTCAAGGACGTGCGGAATTCGCCTAAGATATACCAAACTTGGATTGACAAAATACTGAAGACTCCGGTGAGGACGAGAATAGCGATGGTTATGGCGATAGATACTGGATCCATAGGCAGGGATACAAAAAAACAATACGGTATGTATGCTTGTAGAGTACGTCGTGAAATGATGCGTGTCAACCCAGGAGAGGTTTTAATGTAAGAAGTAGTACTAGAAAATAGTTAGTCAGGAAAAGAGTATCTTCTCACCTTGCCCGCCGTAACACTGATGTAGGAGGGTCTATTCCCTCCCTATCTCCCTCCTACCTACTGATTACTGCTGTAGTCCAACTTTCCGGACAAGCGTCGTTGTCTTCCCATAGCGAGAGACCGCGGATATAGTGATCGAATTGACTCCGACTTCGAGTGTTATCTGATCAAAAAACGAACCATCAGGGCGAACGAGCGCGGTGACTCCATTGATGGTGACGGTCGCGTCATTGTCAGTTTTCCCCATGATGTCGATTTTTCGCTCCTTCACGACCACGTTATTTGCAGGTTTTTCGATGGTGAGAATTGGAGCCTCTGACAGTCGGCGATACTGTGTGATGAAATATGCAAAAAATACGACGATAAGGATACCTATCAAAAGCCCAACAAACCGCCCAGGTGTCAGCTGTGACCATG
>CAZQGM010000219.1:0-1912 GCA_964592885.1 uncultured Gammaproteobacteria bacterium | reverse complement strand
TTATCAGTGCCCTGAACGAGTGAGAGATAAATGCGAGATTCGATGGGGGAGAGTCCGAACGACATGAGTTTTTTGATGACCGTTTGTGTCGTCGGTTTCACATTTGACGGATCTATCTTTTCAACAGAAATGTTTGACATGTCGGACACCTCCGACGACAAGTATACAAATCATGACCGGTCTTGTACATTTGCAAAATGAGAATCATACTCAAAAGTATGTGGTGATAGGTAAAGGGGGATTTTATATGGTTATTAGCATATTTTTACCAAAGAGTGTTTTTACAGAAGCTCAGTACGAGCGTTTAACCAAACTTGGAGACGTCAGGTTTTCTGATCGATCAGACAAAATGACTACCGAAGAGTGTCTAACATTTGTACAAGACTCTGATGTACTTGGACTAGACCCTGATAACCTTGGAGGATTTAACGAAGCATCTCCTGTGGTGACACGGATTGTTGATACACTTCCAAATCTAAAAGGTGTTGCACTCGCCACAACTTCGTTTGGTTGGGTCGATCGTACATATCTCCGATCAAAAAATATTTCGGTATCAAATGTTCCCGGCTACTCACGGGAATCGGTTGCAGAACATACGATTGCTCTTCTTCTTTGTTTGGCAAAGCGAATCATCATTACTGATCGAAAAACTATCGCAGGGAAGTATGAAAAAGAGATGGGATTTGAGCTTGCAGGGAAAACGCTCGGAATCATCGGTGTCGGAAATATCGGGAGTAGAACCGCCGAATTAGCCAGAGGACTTGGTATGAATGTCATTGGATATAATCATTCCCCAAAAAATGTTCCAGGAGTTGAAATGAAGTCACTTGATGCCGTACTTGCCGAATCTGATGCACTTGCATTTCATACGACACATACTGACGAAAACCATGGATTTATCAGTAAAGCGCATTTCGCGAAAATGAAAAAAGGTGTCATTATCGTCAATACTGCGGATGAAGGTGTTGTTGATGAATTAGCAATGGCCGAAGCGTTGCGACGTGGACAAGTCGATATGTATGCATGCGAAGGTGCAACATTTGAGCATACCCCACTTGCAGGGATTGAACGAGCAATCGGTCTCCATGGATTTGGATACTACACACGGGAAGCGATACAAAATTTGTTTGAGATATTCATCGACGATATAGAAGCGATTGTTCAGGGAAACCCCATACATGTAGTCAATTAGTGCACACCATGGATGTAGACTATCGAAAAGCATCTAAGTCTGATTATGCGACTTTGGTACGGCTAGACAAAGCCGCGTTTTGTCGAGATTTTGATTTTGCACTTCAAAATGAAGAAGAAGTAAAAAAATTTATCGGAGAGTACGACAATTGGCTTGTTACGTGTGATAGAAGGAAAGTTGGATATTATTCTGTGAAAATCGACAATACGACAAATGCAGAAATAATCGGAGTAGTAGTCATCCCTGAGTACTAAAAACAAGGGATCGGTAGCGCGATCCTTACTAGAATCCTTGATAATCTGAAGCATAAGTCTTTGATCAAAATAGTGACACATCCAAAAAATATCGCAGCGATCAAACTCTACAGTAATTTTGGATTTGAAATAGTTGACTACAAGGAGAATTACTATGGCGATGGACAACCTAGACTAGTTTTTAATAAAAAGATGTGAGGAAGTGTATATGAGAACACCGTTTGTACTAAAAACGTTTATACCACCACAACGAGTAGAGATGGACGAGTATTATCTTGTTCCAATCACGACAAAAGAAACAGAGGAAGACTGGCAAGTCATTATACATAATGCAGAAACCATATCCACCATTCGTGGAGCCAATTCCCATAGTCAATGGCCATATATCTGTACACTTGAGGAAAACTACAAAGACCTGGCATGGCTTGAAGTGTGTGCAGCATATAAACAATTATTTTGCTATATC
>CAZQGM010000218.1:0-1914 GCA_964592885.1 uncultured Gammaproteobacteria bacterium | reverse complement strand
TCATTTGAAAGATTTTATGCTTATCGGTGTCGGGGGTGTCGTGTCAGTGGATGACTACACCGCGTATCGACATGCCGGCGCCGATGTCGTCCAGTCTGCAACTGGTGCTATGTGGCGACCAGAACTAGCGGTTGAAATTCGGCGTAGCACGGTATAACGTTTACTAATATGACTTCCTCGACACCACCCATAGGCAAAGAAACACAAAAAGCACAGACAAATTTTCCATTTCGGTATCCACCCGTACATACCGAACTTTTTTTTGCTGTTATTGAGGTGAAAAAAGCCGCAGCAATCGCACATAAAAATGTCGGTGAGATACCCGAAGATATCGCGGATGCGATCGTGGAAGCGTGTGACAGGCTTCTTTCACGTTTTCCAACAGATGAATTTGTCCTTCCAGGGCTTCAGGGCGGGGCTGGGACATCCATCAATATGAACGTCAATGAAGTGGTTGCCGAGCGCGCCACCAAAATACTTGCGACAAAAGGAAGCTCTATCCGTGTCCACCCAAATGATCATGTGAACCGTTCTCAATCTACCAACGACGTCAATCCATCGGCATTAAAGATTGCAGCATATAGACTCTCTGTATCAGTTATCCATTCATTAAACGCACTTGCAGATGAATTTGATAAAACGGCTGATGTGCACCAGGGTACCCCGAAACTCGGACGGACGCATCTTCAAGATGCCGTTCCGATTACCGTTGGGCAGGAGTTTAGATCTTATGCATCGAGTATCAGGAGAAATGTCGCACGAATTGAAACACTGTTGCCGCTTTTATTGGAGTTGAATCTTGGCGGCACGGCTGTCGGCAATGCGATCAATGCGAGTCAGGCATACAGAGATGCCGTATACAGAGCACTTTATGATGTTGTTCATCTTGATGTGAAGCCACTTTCAAATCTCATGTCCGGCACGAGCAGTCAGACTGACTTCCTCGCGCTTTCTCAGGCACTGGTAGCAGTTACGCTCGATTGTTCCAAAATCGCCAGTGATATCCGTCTTATGGTCAGTGGCCCCAATGGTGGTTTGGGAGAACTTGCAATAGCTGAGCTCCAGTCTGGTTCATCCATCATGCCAGGAAAAGTAAATCCAGTGCTGCCCGAGTCAGTAAATCAGCTCTATTATTTGGTATCAGGAAATAATCTAACGATCGAACATGCCGCACACGGATCGCAGTTTGAGCTTGGAGTCATGTTTCCGATCCTTGCGCATCAGCTTCTCACATCACTCAAGATAACTGCGGACGTCATAGGGAACTTCACCAAACAGTGTGTGATGTCGATGCAGGTAAACGATGCACAGTGCAAAGAACTTCTGGAGCGATCAAACGCATACGCGACGCTTTTGACACCAAAACTTGGGTATGATGTAGTGAGTCGATGTGTAAAAGAATCGATGCAAAAGGGTGTAACGATTCGCTCTATCGTTGTCGGCGAGGGACTCCTAACCGACGAAGAGTTTGATGCACTCGTGACGCGTACTGTGGTATAAAAAATGTGGGAGCAATGGTGTTATGAAATTTATCCAGCAAGTAGAAGCTATCGCCAAGCAGAATAATTCTCTTGTGTGTGTTGGGCTTGATTCGGATATCTCAAAAATTCCGGGAGTGTTTTCTTCTGACCCGATCCCACAGTTTTCATTTAACAAAGCGATCATCGATGCGACACACGATCTCGTGTGTGCCTATAAACCTAATCCAGCGTTTTATGAAGCATGCGGTGAAAACGGTATTCGAGACCTCAAACTGACCTGCGACTATATCAAAGATCGGTATCCGGAGATTCCCATCATTCTTGATGCTAAACGCGCCGATATCGGCAATACCAATACTGGCTATGTCACGTTTGCGTTTGATTATCTGGGAGCCGATGCGATTACACTCCATCCGTATTTAGGCAGGGAAGC
>CAZQGM010000217.1:0-1916 GCA_964592885.1 uncultured Gammaproteobacteria bacterium | reverse complement strand
TTTTGCTTCTTTTTTCTCCGCTGGTTTCTTTGCAGATTCTTGAGATTTTTCTGCTTTTGTCTTTGGTGTGGAGACGACTTCAGCAACTATTTTTTGGTCTACAAATGTCATGAGGACCATATCTGCCGCATCACTTCGGTGTATGTTTACTCGGATAATCCGAGTATATCCACTGTTGCGGGCTGCAAATCGTGTCTTTGCGTCGGCTATGACCATCTTGACGACGCTAGCGTCGCCCAAGATAGAAAGCATTTTGCGATATGAAAACTCCGTCCCCTCTTTGGCGGTCGTGATGAGTTTCTCGACCATCGGCTGGATGGCTTTCGCTTTTGCGCGAGTCGTAGTGACACTCCCTCTTAAAAAGAGATCACGGGATAGACCGCGAATTAAACGCTTTTTTTCGTCCCGTGACCGAGACAGATTGCTTCCGTAAATCCCGTGTTTCATAACGAATTCGTATTACGCGTTGAGCGTAATGCCTTTCTCTTTCAATTTATCTTCGACAACCGACAGCGATTTTGCGCCGAGGTTTTTGATTTTCATGAGATCTGTTCGTGGTGCAGCCATCAGCTGTCCGATGGTATCTATACCACCGTTTGATAGTGCGTTTACGATCCGAGTTGGAACATCAAGTTCTTCAATGCGTGTCTTGAGGGTCTCATCGGAAACTGCAGCTGTGACGGCTGCTGGAGCTGCAACTGGTGATGTGCGCTCTTCGTAGACTTGTGAGACATATGAAACAAGGAGCTTTGCGGCACTCGTAAGAGCGGCGCGTGGTTCGATCGTTCCATCTGTCCAGATTTCCATGATCAATTTATCAAGGTTGGTCATGCGTCCGACGCGAGTAGCTTCGACGCGGTAGTTGACGCGTGTAACTGGTGAAAAAAGCGCATCCAGTGCGATCACACCGACTTCATTGACCGAAAATTCATCGGATGTGACATATCCATATCCGCGTCCTGCAGTCATTTTCATATCTAGAACTGCTTTTTTGTCTGAAAGTGTTCCCAAAACGAGCTCTGGATTAGAAACGACGACACCAGCAGGAACCTCTATATCCCCTGCGGTTACGACACATGGACCTGTTTTTGAGAGTGTCAATGTCACTGGCTCACCCTCTGGCACAGAAAGGCGAATTCGTTTGATATTGAGCATAAGCTCAACGATATCTTCTTTTAACCCAGGAAGTGAGGAGTATTGGTGTTTTACACCCTCTATACGCACCGACGTGATAGCCGAGCCAGACAGAGAGGTCAATAACACACGACGAAGGCTATTGCCCAACGTCTGGCCATATCCTTGTGATAACGGTTCGATAACAAAAACGCCATGGTCTTGCGTTTGCGTATCTGTTTTAACGGTAAAGGTCGGTTCTTGCATATGATGGTCCTACGCTCCTTCCTTATCGGGAATAAAATTCGACGATTAACTGTTCATTAATATCTTCGACGATGTCCATGCGATTTGGGGCTCGGAGCACTTGTCCGACCGGTCCCTGGCGCTTAAGCCATTCCGGTGTTTTGTATGTTTTGTCCTCAAGTAATTTCTTTATAAGTGGCATCTCAAGTGATTTGGTCTTGTAGGAGATCACTTCTTCTACGTTCACCTGATATGATGGAATGGTCAGTTTTTTGCCATTCACGGTCACGTGACCATGGGTGATAAATTGGCGTGCTGCTGCTCGAGTCGGAGCAAGTCCCAATCGGTACACGACGTTATCAAGGCGTACTTCCAAAAATTCAAGAAATTTCTCTCCGGTATTCCCTTTGAGTAACTTGGCTTTTTCGAACATTTTTCGGAATTGGCGCTCAAGCATCCCATACGTCCGCTTCACTTTTTGTTTTTCTCGGAGCTGAATTCCGTAGGCACTCACTTTGCGCTTGCCTTTTTGGCCATGCTGACCTGGCGGGATGGCA
>CAZQGM010000216.1:0-1935 GCA_964592885.1 uncultured Gammaproteobacteria bacterium | reverse complement strand
CGTGACGATTGCCATCGTTGGCAAATACTTTGCGACTGGTGAATATGAGCTTCGAGACAGCTATGCAGCACTCCTTGACGCTATTGATCATGCCTGTTGGGCCGTCGGTGTCACACCAAAAACCAAGTGGATCCAAGCAGAAAAGCTTGAAGCTGGAGACCTCTCGTCTCTTTCGGATGTCGATGGTATCATCGTTCCAATCGGTTGGGGCCCAAGAGGAGTCGAAGGAAAGATAGCGGCCATCAACTACGCCCGCATACACAAAATCCCGTATTTTGGACTCTGCTATGGCATGCAACTTGCAGTCGTTGAGTACGCACGAAATGTTTTGGGGCTTAAAGATGCCAATACCACAGAAGTCGCTCCAGAGACCAAAAACCCACTGATCCATATGATCTCTGGTCAAGATGAAATTCTAAAACGGCGTGCATATGGTGGGACCATGCGACTTGGGCGCTGGGAGTGTATGGTAAAAGCCGGTACGATCTCTGATGAAAGCTATACACGTGATGAGGCATACGATAACGCAAAAGAGAAAATGGTGGGAGAGCGCCATCGCCATCGATTTGAGTTCAATGACGAGTACGCCCAAGCACTTGAAAAAGCAGGGATGGTGATTGCTGGTCGCTCAAAAGTCGAATCACTTTGTGAAATCGTAGAGCTACCCAAAAGCGAGCATCCGTTCTTTGTCGGCACACAGTATCATCCAGAGTATCGGTCTAGGCCGCTAGCTCCACATCCTTTATTCGTCTCGTTTATCACAGCTTGTAGCAAGAAGTGAGAAATGATACAATAACAACCTATGGCAAACAGTGTCCTTTGGAACAATACTCTTTCATTACACGTCGGTGATACACTTAAAGTGCATTACAAGCTCATCGAGCATGAGAAAAAGGCGGGAAAGACAAAAAAAGAAGTAAACGTGGAAACACGCGAGCGCATTCAGGTCTACGAAGGTATCCTGATCGCTATTAAAGGCAGCCAAGAGAATGCCATGATGACCGTGAGACGCATGGGGACAGCCCAGATCGGTATCGAGCGCATCTTCCCAGTGAATTCACCATGGATCAAACTTATCGAAATTAAGCGGCATGGCGACGTACGCCGTGCAAAACTATACTATCTCCGCGGTCGCACCGGAAAAGCAGCGACAAAAGTAAATGAAGCCGCTCCGAAGCCGGCAGTTACTGGGTAAAAAGGGCGAACAGATAGCAGCCGAGTATCTTCAAAACCACGGCTATTTCGTCATCGATCGAAACGTTCGTATTCGGTATGGCGAAATCGACATCATTGCGCGTTACCAGTCAACGATCGTATTTATAGAGGTAAAAACTCGCACGACTGATCGATTTGGTATTCCAGAGGAAGCGATCACGCAAAAAAAACTTCGCGATATGACACGTGCAGCACGAGTATACGTGGATCGCACATGGAAAACTGAGCCTCCAATGCGCCTTGATGTGCTTGCTGTAGTCCTAGATTCTTTTGGAAATCTCCAGGATATACGGCATACTATAGATGTCAGATAACTGTTCTGCCCTACAATTGTAAGAGCGTAGAGAGAGAGAGAGGCTTAGCGATCGAGGATATATCGCCAAATGATAGATGCGGGATGCCTATCTTCAAATGCGTTTTTGGCAAATGTCGGAGTTTTCGAGGGGCGAAAAATGGTAAAGAAATTGCCCCACCCGCTGGACATCTCGGCCCCTGATCGAATGGCATCGGCTTCAAATTGTCGCGTTTTTGAAAGCTCTCTGAGATACGCTGATCCAGCGGTTACGGGCAGGATTTGTATCCCGTATTTCATGGTCGGATCCGGAGAAAACCATGTTGCGAAGTCTACTTTGCCGCCCCAAATCATTGAGGCGATTTCGTGGGCGTACGGCTTGGGATAGACATCACATTCATTCCAGAAATAGCAAAGTGCTCCGTCGA
>CAZQGM010000215.1:0-1967 GCA_964592885.1 uncultured Gammaproteobacteria bacterium | reverse complement strand
AACATTTGTGGATCTATATATTCTTTATCACCCTTAGCTTTTCCAAACGCGTATCCCAATATATCCCTCATAAATGTCTCATATGCATTTGTCCTTCCCTCCCGGTATTGAAAGAGAGATACGGCATTAAATGCGAGTAATGCTTGATTGATATCGCTGGGCTCCACTGATACGGGCACAATATCATGTCCGATAGTGTGTCCGCTCTCATCTATAAATGGCACGTCCATAAGCACCATATTATGCCAGACTGAGAATTCTTCTTTTGCGATATATATACTCATTGGATCACTAATCCCGAGTTTTTTGAGTTCAGAAGCCACTTGTTCACGCCGCATTCCGGTTAATCGAGCATACATAAGAAGCCGTAATCGTTCTCTAAACGAACCAATCGGAGGTGTATCGGTTTTGAGCATAAACCGAAACCCACCAGGGAGATAGTATTCAGCGAGATATTCAAACGATACGACTGTTCCTGATTCTTGATCCAGATCCCATGCGGCCCTTTTCCGTAGTTGCTCCAAAAATGGGATTGAAGAATCCTCTGGATATTTCCTTTTATCTTTAAGCATGTGTCCCGCAAGTCCGAAATCAGACTCGGCTGCAAGCGAATAGATCATCACACCGAGTAATTTTTTATCTAATCCTTGTGTTGTAAACAACTCCGGTGGGACTTGGTCAATATTGTCTAATAGATGAAAAATTTCGTTTTTGAGTAGCTCATCCTCGCTAATTCCAGAGTCAGCCTGGCCAATATGTATACCTCGGACACGCATAACCAAGTCCCCGAGAGCTGGGGTAAATGCGTCATGAAGAGCTACGGCAGTGAGTAAATATTTACCATACAGATTCACTCGTTCCCGTAGTGGTGTATTGGTGTCTAAAAGAGGATTCAGGTGATCACCAAATTTTATATCTTTTGGGATATTTGGATCAATTATAGCTAGCCAAAGATACTGTGCAACGTCCCGCATGATTCGCTCTTCAAGGAGCTTTGGCTGCAACTCTTCCCACCTCGTAAGCGTCATAGCAGTACTCATCATCATTTCTGCAACATGATCCCATCGTGTCACAGACATCACCTCATCCCGATGTCGTAAGTCTGGTGCAAAATTTCCAAATCGCCACTGTCCGACATGTTTGAGATTCTCCACCATTGGAATTTTTTGAAGGAGTGAAGTGATGTGATGATGTTTATCGGTAAATCCTACTCGAAGCCTATTGACGCTGGAACGAACATATCTTGTTCCTTCCGGATCGTCGCGTGGTGACACTAATCCCCACTGTTCAATTCGTTGTCGCCTTACCTCTTTTTGTCCCTCAGTCATATCCGTCTCAGGAGCATGTTTTATCGTCTTTAGTTCAAAAGGTTTTGGATCCCTATTATCCGGAAATAACATCTCAAATACGGTTCGATCTGCTTGACCTAAAGCATTCGTATCTACTATCAAAGCTAGTCGATATTCCAGGCTCTTAGAAGCAACATCCACTGTCACACGACCTGTACAAGGATGCTGATAGTTCTTTGGTAGATGTTCTTGTTCGTGCGCTGCCATATCTTTGGGCAGGTAGTATACATGATCCAACTATCGTTTGCGAAATGCGGTGAAGGAGCCAGACTGGATCAACAGTTCGTAGGTAGGGTCAATCATCAATTCTTCCACCACTCGCTTCTGATCACCGAGTGACGGCCATGCATTTGGATCATCAGCTTTCACGAGAATATACTCGGCCGATTGTGTCGCTATCGGAAAGTTATAAAAAAACTCCCGATGTGACAGGTGGGCACCGATATTATTGGAGACGGAAACCGATGCCGACGATGGGATCTCTCCTATCACGAGATCCATGATGGTCGACTCTGCCTGCGGAGACGTGTAGAGCCAATATTTCGATTCTCGTCCGATGGGTAGTTCACCCCATAAATAGACGGACATGAGAAGCCACGCCGCGAACCATCCATATAG
>CAZQGM010000214.1:0-1976 GCA_964592885.1 uncultured Gammaproteobacteria bacterium | reverse complement strand
AAGCCTTTAAGTTTTAGAAATTCTTGTCCAGTGACAGCGACGTAAAGCATTGGCTGTTCTATGGGAAGCGATTTTTCCGTGTATATATAGACGTTACTAATCTCGAACACAGTGAGTTGACGCTTCACCTTTACATTTGCAGCTATCACGTCAAGAATGGCTGGCCATTTATTGGGCGCCATATAGACCCAGTCTGTCGTCAGTGGATTATTGATCGTATAGGCCTTTGTCGTTGGTAGTCCAAATAAATCCATCTGTCGTTTCGAGAGCATGGAATACGTATATAGTTCGGTATACCCCCAATCTCGCATGCGGACCTTGAGCTCCCGCTCGATGGGTAAGAGCGGATGTGTGACCCCTCTTGGTATCTCCCCCGTCGGAAGCTTCATAGGTATTTCGTTGTAGCCATAAATTCGTGCTATCTCTTCGATTACATCGACATTAATGACGATGTCCCGACGGAAACTTGGGACCTGTACGGTAACGGCCTCCCGGGTTGTATCCACGCTAAATCCTAGTGGAGTAAGTGTCTTTGTGATTGTGTCGGATGGAAGGTCTATCCCGATGTAGGTCATCAGTTTTTTTGTGGTTACTGAGACAGTGTATGGGGTAAATGGTGACGGGTACACATCGTGGAGGCGACTTCCTACTGTCCCTCCTGAGAGCGTCGAAAGAAGCTCAATTGCGGCCATCATGGCTGGGAGGACCATCTCGGTATCTGTCCCTTTCTCAAAAAGCGATCCTGCTTCCGTGTGATGTGCAAGTGCCATGGCAGATTTACGGATATGGATAGAGTCGTATGTCTGCAAAAAAAGTACTACTCGCTTGGTAGATGCCTGTACGCGTGAGTTGTGGCCCCCCATGATGCCACACAGGTCGATAAGTCGGCCGGATCCATCTTCTATGACGATATCTCCGCCTGGGAGCGTGTGGGACTTTTCATCAAGCGTAATGATGGTCTCACCTTTTTTGGATTCCCGGACGATCATTGTCGGGATGCCGCTCTGGTCCGGTAAAATTTGATCATAGTCAAAGACGTGCGCTGGCTGTCCATAGATTCGCATGATGTAGTTGGTGACATCTACGACATTATTTAGTGATCGTATGCCGGCTTTTGAGAGAAAATCACTCATCCACGCTGGTGATGGACCAACTGAGACATTATCAAACACCATGAGCATTGAGCGAGGATTGAGTCGTTCGTCCGTATGCATGGCAATTTTGAGTGAACGATCTTGGTTATAGAATTTACGCTTTTTTTCGTCTACATCGTAGGGGTTTACAATGTACGTGGCCGGAATACCAAATCGTGGGAGAATTGCAGCTACTTCTCTGGCTACCCCGATGATGGACATAGAGTCAGGGCGGTTTCCTGTGATCTCCATATCGTACACGGGTTCACCATCGACGATGTTGATTCGTTCGACTCCCGGTCCACAGAGAGAAAGGAACTTCTGGAGTTCCGCAGGCGTTGCTTCGGTGCTCACGTATTTTCGTAACCAGGAATCGGGAATGAGAATATTCATATATTTATCTGGACAAATAGCAAATAACGATACTTTGTATGGACATCATCATCGATGCCATATGTTCTGCTCTTTGTTCTTTGTCCCATGTCCATGCTTATAACAATTAGAACTGTTCCAAAAATCGTACGTCGTTATTGTACAAATGCCGTATATCATCAAGCCTCGTCCCACCTTTCATCATATACGTTCGTTCGACGCCCCAACCGAAGGCAAATCCTGAATACACGTCAGGATCTATTCCGCCATTTTTTAGCACAGTCGGATGTACCATACCGGAACCGCCGAGCTCAAGCCAGCCGGATTTGCAGAGTTTGCATGGTGTCTTATCGGCTAGAATTCCTGTTCCATCACATACGCCGCAGGAAATATCGATTTCAAACGATGGCTCGGTAAACTGAAAATGAAACGGTCGAAGTCGCACTCGTCTATCTGGTCCGAAAAACGCTT
>CAZQGM010000213.1:0-1993 GCA_964592885.1 uncultured Gammaproteobacteria bacterium | reverse complement strand
GACCCTAAAAAATAATCAGGATATCGTTGGAGTCAGTATGGTAGCAAACAACGGTAGGATTCTTTTTGATACGGATGAATTTGAGACAGGCAAAGCAACTCATGAAAGAACTATTTCAGATCCTGAACTACGAGCACGAATCCAAAACGATACCGTCTCCACGCGAACAACAAAATCTGCCAAAAGTGGACAAGACGTCACAGAAATAGTTGTACCGCTCCCAGAAGCAGGTGGAGGACATATCCTCTCAATGCGATATCTTGTCTCCAATCAGTCGCTCCACACACGAATGAATGAGATATACAAACAAATCGCGTCAGTTGTCATCCCACTCATCTTTCTGGTCATTTTACTAACTATACCTTTTACTATTTCTTTTACTCGACCGATATTAGCGCTCACGAAAGCAGTTGAAAAAGTTCGAGATGGAGATTTTGATGTACAGACAGATGTCCAATCAAACGACGAAATTGGATCACTTGCGACTGCATTTAACCACATGTCTCTTAAACTCAAAGAGTCATATAGCACACTCACAAATCGGACAAAAGAATTAGAAGAACTAAAAAACAGTCTAGAAACCACGGTTCAATTGCGTACAAGCGAGCTTAAAGAAAAAGTCCAGGAGCTGGAGGAAACTAATAAGCTCATGATCGGCAGAGAACTCAAGATGATAGATATGAAAAAAGAAATTGCTGATCTTCAATCAAAAATCCATCAATAAAAAAACGTATATACGATTATCGTAAATAGTATATATAGACCGAAAACAAACCAAGCAACACCACCCCTACATATGTAGGTATTTCTTTACCTCTATACAAAACGATGATGATTGCAAATAATGCCGTCACACTTATCAGGGTCAAATACTCGTACGGCGTAATTCTGTACCAAGGAGAGAGTACGAGAATCATCCCTCCGATCAACGATATATTATAAATATTGCTACCGATAAGATTGCCAATTGTCAGCTTCTCTTCATGATTCCGTTGACTAAATATCGTCGTCATCAATTCAGGAAGTGATGTAGCAATAGCTGTAATGGATAGACCTAACACTGTCGTTGAGAGTCCTAAAATCAGTGACAGTCCTTCGACAGATGTGACAGTCAGCATGCCGCCGATGACTATCCCAAGGAGTGTGCCCAACACTATCCATATATCCTTCGGGGCAAATTTCGTTTTAGGAGATACGTGGTATGGTGTTTGATCTTCATACTGTCTCCCTTGTACCCCAAGTGAGTATTCGTAGTACGAAACGATTATTGTACACGCGAGTAAAATAAGCCCAGACACTATGTGCGATACAGAAAATGCGTATAGTAATAAATACAATCCAGTCAACACAGATACTATATAGATGTTTCTCTGTGTCTTTATCGTGCCTACCCGAATCTTTCCGGCTAAAATTCCCACTGCAAAAACCAACAGTACATTTGTAATATTGGAGCCGATGATATTTCCGGTCGCCAGACCCATATCGCCTTCTGCAGCAGCTATGATGGATACTACTAACTCTGGAAGAGATGTGCCTATTGATACGACAGTCAATCCAATAATCAGCGGAGACAATCGAAGTGCTACTGACAATCGTGTAGCAGACTTCATGAAGTAATCAGTAGATATCAATAATAAAATGACTCCAGCAATAAAAAGGCCAATGAAAGACACCATGCATTCATTATACGGGAAGAATATGAATCACTGCTATTTCTTCAAAAAAGGATATTCAAAAGCCTACTAAGGGCTCGTTCGCTAATTACTGCATAGTAATTTGCGATTACGACCCTTTGTGTCGCATCCTCGACAACGTCGAGGGTCGGTTTATTAACGTACGCGACCTAACACCTCATATATAGTAAAGCTACATCACATATGATGAGTCCGAAACCAATATTTAGCCGCTTCAATCAGTATGATGTTTATGATGCCGATCAAAAATACTCCGCCTATCCATGGCGCCCAGATGTCGTCGTAGCCGACGACTGTTG
>CAZQGM010000212.1:0-1998 GCA_964592885.1 uncultured Gammaproteobacteria bacterium | reverse complement strand
CCGGGTGATATGCAACAACTTCTTGATACATCAGCCCTTCTTCGGCCATAATGAAATTACGAATTACGAAATACGAAAGCATGTCTTTAAAGTAATAATTCGTAATTGCCGTAATTTTCGTAATTAGTTATTTAGATTAAATCATGGATATCTCTTCTTATCAGTTACTGTTGACCATTAGCATGGTGTTTATCGCTGCCATCATTGGTGGTATGGTTGCTGCTAAATTTCGGATGCCGTCAGTCATTGGATATATCGCAGCGGGTGTCGTGCTTGGAAATCTCGCGGTGCGGTACATGGATGTGCACTTTATTGAAACGATTGGTGAAGTCGGGGTGACACTCCTTCTTTTTACTCTTGGCCTTGAATTTTCATTTCATCGACTTCGGAAAGTGTTGCCGCCACTTATCGCACCAGCACTTTTGCAAGTCGTCGTGACGACACTTGTCATTTTGCCAAGCCTTCTTTTGATTGGACTTCCGTACTACCTTTCTGTCCTTATCGCGATAGCAGGGGCGCTCTCATCGACAGCAGTGGTGATCCGTGTGCTCACGGAACGTGGGGAACTCGAAAGTGTGCCAGGCGAGGTCATGACCGGATGGCTCGTTGTTCAGGATCTCATGGTTATCCCTATCATGGTCTTTTTGCCGACAGTCGTATCGCTAGCTGGACAATCACTATCTGTATCAGCTATCCTCGGGCTCGTTCTTCGGGATATTGGTATCAGTGTCGCAGTTATCGGTGTCGCGATACTTCTTGGACGGATCATCGTGCCACGTGTACTTTCATGGATAGCCGCGTTAAATAGTCGTGAAGTGCTTTTAACCACAGTGGTCGGGCTTGTGTTTGCATTAGCAGTCGGATTTTCGAGTTTTGGCCTTTCAGCCGCGCTTGGAGCGTTTATCGCGGGGCTCATCATCGCGGAAACAAGCGAACACCATGAAGTCTTTTCGGAAATACGGCCGCTTCGGGATGTATTTGCCATCATCTTCTTTGTGTCTTTAGGACTCTCGCTTCCCATTGGTGATGTGATTGCGTCATTGCCTGTGGTTGGGGTTGTTCTTTTGCTACTGATGTTTGTAAAAGTACCCTTCACATACGGTATTTGCCGCTTTCTTGGGTATCATCAAAAGACAGCATTTTTGGTTGGAGTTGGGCTTTTTCAGATGAGCGAATTTGGGTTTATCTTAGGGAAACTTGGGCTGAACCTTGGCATCATAGACATGCATATGTATGCCAATATCGTCGCTGTGACATTCGCTTCGATCATCGTCGGCGCACCGTTTCTGTCGGGTGGGCATCGCTTGTATTACCGTTTCAAACATGCGATTTTCCGTTTTCTTCCCAAAGTATTTCGCGATAACCAAACAGCCTTGCCATCAGATGAATTGCCATATCAAGGACATGTGGTGGTGTGTGGGTACGGGCGAGTCGGGAAATATGTGGGGAGAGCACTCTCCATGGCAGGCATCCAGTATCTCGTCGTTGATTACAATCATGCTACAGTGCGTGAACTATCTAAAAAGGGTATACCGGCGCTTTTTGGGGATCCTGCCGATCGGGACGTCTTGGATAAGGCACAGGTAGACAAAGCAAAGGCAGTCGTCATCGCTATTCCAGACAGGCATACCCAAGAGCTCATCATTGGAAATAGTCTGACGCTCAATAGGGGAGCTGCTATTTACTGCAGGTCACATCATGAAGAAGATCAAAAAGATCTCAAAACACTTGGCGTCACCGCAATTATCCAGCCTGAATTTGAGGCGGCATTGTCCATCGTGCACAAAGTGCTTTCATCATATGGTAGTGACCAGTCAGACATTGCTGGCAAGATATCGAGACTCAAGATCGAGCACGGACTGGGCTGAAATTCTATACACTTCTCATTTCAATCAGCCCCTTCGGGCGAACCTGGGAGGCTTTAGGGATCTAGTTGGTAGATATATCATTGGCGTCCATATAAAATATGATCATGTCTTTTTCATTTGAAACAGTACA
>CAZQGM010000211.1:0-2028 GCA_964592885.1 uncultured Gammaproteobacteria bacterium | reverse complement strand
GGCTGTTTTGGTGAAAAATGTGATATCCATATATGTTCCTTTATGTATATATAAAAAAAAGCCTCCATACTTTTTTGGTATAGAGGCTACGCATACGATGCGTGGTTGGTTTTAGCACACCACGTATCTCCGGTAGCCGGCTGTATAGTAGAGTGCATCAGTCAATAGACGCCGTTTTCTCGTGATGTGTTGTTTGTCCATATAAGTCCCGTATAAAGAAAATGCCACAAAAAAATCCCGCTTTGGCGGGATTCGTGTCTAAGCCACAATACTCCCGACCACTACAAAGCGCGGTAGGTATAGTAGGTGATGTTTGCGGCTATCTGTTTCATACGATACGTCCATTCTATCAGCATTTTGTCACATCGTCAAAAGATGTGTGTTGATCTATACTATATATACTATGAACTATGTTCGTTACGTTTTTGATAAAATTGGGTGGGTATTTCGTCAGATATTTTCGGCAATGAAGTGAGGCCTATCTCACATGTGAACGAGTGATCAGGTGACCCTCATTCATGCCGGGTGTATAATGACTGCTTATGATCAAACTGGTCTTAGTCGATTTTGATGACACACTATGTCTCAGCGAAGAGGCATGCTTTGGGCTTGAGAATGAAATTGCGGGCATCCTTCAGTTTCCTCCGATGACACGAGCCATGCACCAGTCTAATTGGGGAAAGCCACTTAAAGAAGCGATCGTAGAACGTATCCCTGGCATAGACCCAGAAGCATTTATGAATCTCTTTAGTGAGGTCTCACGTAAACATGTCCTTGAAGGAACATTTGATCAAGTATCTGATGAAAATATCGACGTACTCCGATACCTAAAACAGCAGGGCTATAAAGTTGTCATCCAGACATCACGGCAGCATTGCGAAGTGGAATACCTCATATCCGATCGCTCCAAACTCATGCCGATTTTGGATGGATTTTTCTATCAAGAACGGTCAGGGTATAAAAAACCCGATCCACGCGTTTTTCTCCTTCCATCCAGGACATTTGATGTGCCATTTTCGGAAATGCTTTACGTTGGAGATGCATTTACCGACGTCCAGTGGTGCAAAGCCGCAGGAGTACATTTCATCGCCTCGATCGAAAGTGGACTTCGGACGAAAGAAGATTTTGAGAAACTCGGCACAAAGTGGTTTATTAGCAAATTTACCGAGCTTCCCGAGCGGATAGAAGACGTCAATAGACATATTGCAGACGAGCCGCCGGGATTCACGAGTAAGGCCACACTGTAACTTCTTTTCATTTTGATTGTGCCTCCAAATCTTTTTAGCTATATATAGCCTCACGAGTGAATACACGGCTACAGCCGAAGGGAGAAATAGCGTATACTATTACTCTTGTTTACGAGCCTTTCCACACATGACTAAACCGACACATACCCTCGATATCGCACCGGAGAATAAAAAATACGCGAGACTCATCCTCGATACGGAGCGACAACGGACCCGCTTGCTCACGTGTATTGAGCAGTTGCGGAAAGAAATCAGTGAATTTCAGGCAGACTATGATGCGTATATCGGCCCACTCGATATTCGTCTCAAAGAGCTTGAAGAACAGCTATTTAAATTCACCAATATTGACGATAACGTCGATACCCTCTTCTCGTTCTCTGAGGCAGAGAAGGCATTTGACGATGCGAAGCGTGAGCAGCAAGCCCGAGTGGAAGAAGAATTTCGGCGCCAATACAAAAAAAAGATTGGTAATCGCCTAAACAGCATGTCCAAAAGTGATCGCGCTGAGCTTAAACGAGTGTATTGGAAGCTAGCACACCTTTTCCATCCTGACATGAAGGCAGGAAATGAACGCCTCATGATGGCCATCAATAAAGCGTACGCTGAGGCAAATTTGCAGGCACTCTACGACTTTGCGGAGGAACTCATCCCGAAAGAGACCAAAACAAATACACTCGATGACCTCAAACTCAGACTTACCCATCTCACACAGGCAGTAGAAGACGCCAAAGGCGAGATAAATATACTGAAGCGTTCCCGCATGTATATCCTCAGGTGTAAA
>CAZQGM010000210.1:0-2033 GCA_964592885.1 uncultured Gammaproteobacteria bacterium | reverse complement strand
CAACACGTGAGAGACACGTGAGAGACACATGAGAGACACATGAGAGACACATGAAAGACACGTGAGGAACACGTGAGGAACACGTGAGGAACGGTATTCTGATCGCAGACTTTCTTTGGCGTTATCATCTTCTGGTTCTTTTTTATAGACCAGCTACAATAGAACTAATGGGTCGTTTCGATCGTTTGTTTTGGTGGAAATTTACAAGCCGTTTACTCGGTTGGAATGCGTGTGGCCACCTGCCAACTTCTTCCGTCTTCCATCCTCCGTCTTCTATCTTCTGTCTTCTCTCTTCTCCCTATCTATCTTCTCCCCACTTCGCCCGCCGTAGCCTTGGCGAAGGCGGGTCTCCCTATCTCCCTATCATTTTATCCGTTTTCTGTCTTCTCTTTTCTGTTTTTCGTCCTCTTCCCGTGCAGGCAGCATTTGCGACTCAGTCAGCGGATCTGTCTGTCCAGGCCCAGGTGAAATCTCGGACGGTCGATTTCCAGTTAGGTCTTGCGTCAAGTCTTGAAGGATCGCTTGTCGGAGCTGATACAGACATTGAGTACACGATCACATACGGATCACTTCTATCCTTTAGCACACCGATGCGGATTGAAGCCGAATGGAGCCTCGGGAGTGTGCCTGTTGAAAATCTCTATAGCTACTCGATTGTATCCTATGTCGCAGGATCGGCGACCAACGACTACTGGGGCCAAAGCATGCCTAAAGTCGATGTCGCCCGCCGAAAAATCGTGTGGGACATGACATCATTTCCGCGAAATACCATCGATAAAACACTCCGATTTCGTCTCCGGACACCTGGGCGGTATGTGACCGATCGGCACGTGAACTTCATGGTCACTGCACGGCTTATCACGCCTGACCTCACCATGCCGGAGCGGATACTCGAGCAGACTTACAGTCCGACAGAGTTTATCCGGAAAGAAGTGAGGGGTACGACGATCACCGGTCTCGACATCCGCAGCATCACTGACACCTCATTTGCGATCGTACTTTCAACGAGCGTCCCGACCCGCGCAATCGTGACCTACGGGACGGATCCCAATGATCTATCAAAAAGCATCGCACTTGATGAGCTCACCGATCAAAAACTGATCACGATTACTGGCCTCAAGCCGCTGACAACGTACTACTTTAAAGTGCTCATAGAAAATGCACAGCTGATACAGCGTCGGACGCCCGAGGTCTTTACGGTGACGACGGCTAGCTCATCACTCCTGTCGCTAGTCGATCGGGAGCGGGTGATCGTGACAGCCAACGGCGTACTTCTCAATCTCGATACGAGCCTTGGGTCAACCAATAGTTTTTTGGTTCCGGCACGTACCGCTGTCGTGTGGTATATCCCGTTTAAAAAAGAGACGCCGACACTCGTGTATCTCTCTGTCATCAATCAAAAAGTGTTGGGACTATCGACTGACGTACCAGCGGGTGAGTCATATCAGAACTTACGGTTTTTGGAATCTCAAACGGGCATCTACACGGGCTCCGTGATGTCTCCGGCTACACCTGGTGTGTACGATATCGTGCTTGAGACGCGAGCAGCTGATGGGTCTATCAACCGTGATATCGTATCGTCTCTCATCGTCTCACCACCGATTTCCGTTCATGATGAGACAGGCAAGCCAGTTGAGGACGCGATGATATATTTCGAGCGATTTTCAAAAGATAGGCAGGTGTATGAACATTTTCCCGGAGAGTCATTTGGTAGTAGTAATCCCGTGTATACGAAAGCAGATGGAAGCATAGATCAGGTATTACCAGTCGGGGAGTACCGGATGACCGTCACGGCACTTGGATACGAGCCATCTGAAATGAAATTTACCTTTTCTCCGATCCGAAATCAGTCCTATCCATCCGTCAAACTCAAGCGTGCACCATTTTCACTTGTGACCTATGGAAAATATCTCTACACGATATCTCTCCAGAGTGTCCGGTATGCCAGAGGTGTCGTCCACGAGCTTGGGTCCTCCTATCGATTTTTAGATTGGAGTCTTTTTATCACCGCACTTGTGCTGACACTTCTATCG
>CAZQGM010000209.1:0-2068 GCA_964592885.1 uncultured Gammaproteobacteria bacterium | reverse complement strand
CCTCGCTGGTGTCATCACCTGTGAGATCTCTATCAAACGCCGAGAACTCAACAAGTTAAAAGAGAAAATGAACCAACCAGTTCTCCGATCCTAAAAGACAAAACCTTTTCACAGATCATATTTTTTGATATACTTTATAAGTTCTATTGATGCCCCCATCGTCCTGTGTCCCGCCGAAGCCTATGGCGAAGGAGGATAGCGGCCGAGAGAACAGCGTTTATTTAACATCTGAAGTTGGTATGTTCTATCGCCCCCATCGTCTAGCGGCCTAGGACAGCGGGTTTTCAGCCCGTTAATCGCCGGTTCGAATCCGGCTGGGGGTACTTAAGAGGATTGGCCCTTGCAAAAGCAAGGGTTTGGCCCGTCAGATAGCTCTCCTTCACTAGTTCGAATTGCTTCTTTTCTACTTTCTCCTCTTTTTTCATTTCTTTCAGTAGAAAATATGGTTTCTCCAATACCGGCTTGACTAAACCACGATCTAAAAAGAGGTTCGAATTGATTTCTCTGATCATGGGTTTTCGTTCCTCAGGCTTTGTCTTAAACGTTTCTAACGCAAGATACGCAATATCAAATACACGGTTAGATTTTGTGTACCAGTTGTCCTGCTGTCCATTCGGCGCGGTCCGAGACATAAGCGCATCCAACTCACTTTGAAGGCGAGACTTGATCGTGGTGTACTCCGTGGCGTCTATCTCTCCATTCGCCCGCATCAAAGTCAGTCCCTCAAGTTTTTTCTGAACTCCAGTAATGGCAATCTGAATAGAAGCATCGATTGTGTTTTTTGTCTGTTTCTCATGCGCATATACCTCTGAATAATATTGTTTCGCCCAGTCGAGAAAACCCTTATCTATATCTATTTGTGCAAAGAGTGTCTCAAATTGAGCATACAGATCGTCTTCACTTATGGCCGGCTGATCGCATATAACGGTTTTATTCATGTGGCTACAGCGATAGTATGAGTATTCGGCAGAGCGTCCAGTCCGTTTATACTGTTTTTCTTTTCGATCACCACAGATACTAAATCCACAGGTTGGGCATTTCATTAGCCCCGAGAATTGGAAGGACTTTTTGGCCGGTCGAGGCATATCTGTCCGTTTGAGTATCTTTTGAACTTTTTCATACTCAGCCCTCGTAATCATCGGCTCGTGTTTGCCTTGCTTTAGTTCACCTTTATAGAGAAAGTGGCCCGTGTAGAACGGATTACGAAATAATTCAAAGATGGCACTTCGAGAAAGTTTTTTGCCGTAGGGAGTCGTATACCCCCATTCTTTGATGGCAATCTCGTATATTTCAGAGATTGTGTAGTTTTCCGATAGCACCATATCCCACATCCGACGAACCAGAGGAAATCGGATTGGATCTTTTGCGACTACTTTTCTGCCCTTTTCCAGATCCGGCGTATTGAGATACCCGTTTACGGCTCGGAACGGATACCAGCCCATTTCTACCTTTGTATTCAGTCCACGTTTCACGTCTTCACCTTTGCCATCATTTTCGAGTTTTGCCTGACTCCACAGAATACCGAGGAGAAATTTATCGTTTGGTGTATTAGAGAAGGACTGATATGGTGTGATTATTGAAACAAGAGTGTTTGTATCCAAGGCATATATTAAGCGTCCGGCATCAACAGAATTTCGAGAAAGTCGATTAGGGGCCCACACAAGTAAAGCATTGGCTTCACCCTTATCTATACGCCCTATCATCTCCTCAAATACTGAACGACCGGGCTTTTTGGCTGATTTGGACTCCTGAAATACGCCTACAACAGTATATCCCTTCTTTTCTGCTATATCGTTCAATACAGACATTTGACTCTCGATAGACAACGCCTGACGATCTTCAGACTCCGAGGACTTACGGCAGTAGATAAAGAACTTCAATTTTGTCTCTGACATAGTTTTGACTTGCATAATACACTACTTTGTCTTATGGGTGATACGTTTCCCGGCTGTTAGTAACGCCGGGAAACAATAAGGGAATCTGTCCGACGTCGACTGGCGCGACGATCGGACTACAAATACTCACTGATGGAATCTCTATGAGAGTAACATCATACTTACTCGGTATT
>CAZQGM010000208.1:0-2089 GCA_964592885.1 uncultured Gammaproteobacteria bacterium | reverse complement strand
TAACTGATGCACTACTATCAGTAGTCGATGGATGAAAAAGCTCGTGCCACGCCACATCTACATCATCTTTTTCGACATTTAGTGAAAGCGAAGCGGCAATGGGTTTTCCGTTCATATGTATCACACCCACGAAAGAAACCGTTAGATTTTTTTTGCGGCTATTAACCGAAATATCGTCTCTGCCTCTTTTCCTTTGAAAAGAACTGCATCTCCGGACGCAAGCTGCTTTTTGAGCATGTTGGCCGTCGTCTGCGGATCTTGTGAGACGTGAAATGACGGAGGGGTTTTGCGCGTCGCTACGCCTTTTGCAAAGCCCTCATAAAAATTAGTATTCGTGAGGATTATTTCATCACAAACATCAGAGGCAACCGTTCCAACTCTCACATGAGAGTCATAGCTATAGTTTCCAAGTTCGATCATCGGCTGAAATACGAGTATTTTCTTTTTTTGAAACTGTGACAGGTATCTGATAGCCGCCTCTGCTGCATCTGGATTATTGTTAAACGTATCGTTGATGAGCACCGAATCACCCGGTCCTTTAGAGATAGCCAAGACTTTTTCGACGTTTTGACAGCTAGCTGCTGCTTTTGCAGCATCCGCAAGCGACATACCAGCAGCAACAGCTGCGGCTATGGCGCCGGTGAGATTGGCCGCAAAATGTGCTCCTTGGATGGGGGCTTGTACGAGTACCTTCTGCCCTTCTTTTGTTTGTATGGTAAATGCGAGTTTTTGGAGTTCTGCTTTCACTTTTGCATACGTGAAATCCGCTTGGGGTGGAGGACTCATCATATCTCTCTGAACATCATGATATGCCCAAAGATGTGTATCTTTTTGGATTTTGCGGGTCATCAAACGAACAAATTCATTGTCAGTATTTGCTATCGCTATTTTTTTTCCGGAAAGGGACGCCCACAACTCACCTTTTGCACTCATCGTTGTTTCTATCGTTTTAAATAAATCCTGATGCTGTGCATTGACCGCCGTGACGATACCAATATCCGGTCTGACCATCTCACACATCGTGCGAATTTCACCAGGCCTATACGCACCCATCTCAACGATAAACATCTCATGATCATCCCGAAGGTCAGATAGTATTGTTTCAGCAATTCCGATCGGTGAGTTTCTACTCGCTTGCGTTTTCAAAACACGGTACTTGGAGGCCAAGATTGTATAGAGAAATTCTTTTGTCGATGTTTTCCCATAACTCCCCGTAATACCAATCACAATCATTTTTTTGTGTGCCCGTAGAAGCGAGACTGCTTTTTTAATCCGGAATGCGTGAAGGAGTATCGTAGGGATAGTCGTGCCTCCGACGATACCCCAGGAAATTGGAAAAAGCATGAAATACCCGATGAGCGCCCGAAACATCATGAGAGATATAGGAATTACTCCGAGACTGAGGATATACACAAGTACAAGTGATCCGACCAGAACAAGTGATTTTGGGGAGACTGGAGGCCGTCGAAACGACGGGAATAGCACGGTCCTTCCCTGTGGGGTTTTCAGATGTATGATCATTCGGTCAAAACGGTATTCTTTGACATACCAGAGTGCGGCGTACGCGACAATCGTACGAAGCGCAACTACTGAAATCACAAATGTACAGATGGCATCGATCATAGTGTTGAAAGAAACGGCAGCGTTTTTTGTACAAATACTCTGGGCTCGCGGTACGGCAACGCGTGCCCGACATTGGGTACTGCGATTAGACTACTTCCAATGATTGTTTTTGTCATTTTTTTTGCTACCCAAAGCGGGACGATCTGGTCGGTTTCCCCCCATAAGAGTAGCGTTGGGACAGCCACGGATGTCATTGGGTCGTGGAGTGGCTCAGCAACGACGTTTTTAAATGTCTGACGCATAGAACCGCTTGCTCTATAGAAATCACGAACACCAATGCGATAATAAAACCACCGTTGTATGCGCGTAGCGATTCCTGCCATTCCTGGCACCGATAAGAGAAAATGTCCGCATTTTGCGATAAGAAGTGATATATAAAATTTTATTTTGTTTGTAGAAGGATATCCAGGTGTTCCGGTCAATATAATTGCTCGAACATCATTTGTGTTCGTATATAGGTATTTTA
>CAZQGM010000207.1:0-2091 GCA_964592885.1 uncultured Gammaproteobacteria bacterium | reverse complement strand
AAGGAGGTCTTGAAAGAAAAACATATGGGTAGTTTGAATCATAAATTGTCGTCATTGTTGATCGACAGGACAGAATCGGTATTGGGTCATCGGGAGGCATAGTTCTCCCCAAAAAAATCATAGCTCGTATCCATGAAGGAAAAAATTTGGAGGAAGCTATCGATGAGACGTTTGGAACAAAAAAAATTGGTGAGGGTATTGGAATGTTTGGTGTCATGACAAATGGTGTCGTCACCCGTTCATCAGGAGTCATGCATGGTGTGGCGTTTGCACTATCCCGATTTTTACATGAAGACATATATGATGAGGTATGAGAGAAGAAGACAGAAGACAGATAGGGAGAAAATAGATGGAGAGATGGGGGAGGACGAAAAATATGGAAAAAACGTTTATAGATAAACTTGCATTTATAGAGATCAAAGATAGAAAGCTACTAGTTACCATATCAAAAGGAAAAGATGTCTGGTATATCCCTGGCGGGAAACGGGATGGAAGTGAATCAGATACAGACGCTCTTATCCGTGAAGTTCGTGAAGAGCTTTCAGTCGAGATTGATCCCAAGACCATTATCTCGTACGGTATTTTTGAAGCACAAGCACACGGAAAGCCTGAAGGGACAGTTGTCCGCATGACGTGCTACACAGCTCACTATTTAGGGACGCTGGCGCCGTCATCGGAAATCAAGGCGATTGATTGGTTCACCTCCGTAGATGTAGACAGGACGTCGCCGGTTGATCATCTCATTTTTGCTGATTTGAAGTCCAAAGGGTTGATTGACTAAAAAAAAGTTATCTGTCTTTAGTTTTTCCAAATAAGATACTATACATCACCGGGATATACAGAAGCATGATGATGCCGGAAAAGAAAAGTCCCGAAATGATAGCTCCTCCTAAACCTCGCCACAATGGATTAGCAATCGTGATGGGAACTAAGCCCAGTATACTGGTTAGGGATGTCAACATAATTGGCTCGAGACGACTTTGACCAGCATCCACAATCGCGTCAACTGTGGACATGCCAGATGCAGTATTTTGATTTATTTTTTCTACGATAAACATAGCATTGGTGACAACGACACCAAAAAGCGCGAGGATGCCGATGAGAGCCGGGAACGACAGTGGTGTGCCGGTCAACCCAAAAATGATAAATACGCCAGAGATCGCTATTGGGATGAGGATAAGGATGATGGCGGCTTGACGATATGACCGAAATTCTATAACCATCGTCGCCATGATGAGGATGAATGAAAATGCCATGGCTCGGAAAATCGACATGACAGATTTTTGGTTCTCTTCGTTGACTCCACCTGTTTTCCATTCATACCCATCCTCAAGCGCTAAGCTATTTTTGGCAAAATCGATCAGACGAGTATTTGCATCAGATACTGAATATCCAGGTAACACCCCTGCGCTAACGGATACCACTCGCTTCCCATCTTCTCTGTTGATGACAGTGGGATTCGTTTTCATCACGAGTTTCCCAAGTGACACAAGCGGCACCTGTCCACCTTGGGATGATGGAACCTCTATACGTCCGATGTCATCAGCAGAGGCAATTTCTTGCCCCGAAAGGTACACAATCTCCGTTGCTTGGGTTTTTCCGTCAAATTTGACAGTGTCTAGCGGAAAACCAGATGCAGCGGTTCGAAGTGCGAGGGCAATCGCCCCTCGGGATACTCCAGCACTTGTGAGCACTGATTCATCAGGGATGAAGACAAGTTTTCCGGTTCCAGTCTTCATGGTTGTATCGACATTGATGATGCCCGGCTGCTTTTTGAGAAATTCCATGAGAGCCTCACTATAGCGCTCGAGTTTAGAAAGATCTTGGCCAAGTATTTTGATTTGCACATCAGCCCCAGCCGGAGGACCGCCTGACTCTTCGATGACAGATATCGCACCGGATTGGTTGGTACGTAGTTCATCACGAAGCAGTGTGGCGATTTGTCCAGATGTCCGAGTTCTTGTTTCCTTGGGAGCCAGAATGAGTGTAAAAAGTGTCGTATTTGGACTTTGAGATGGTGAGCCATTTGCACCGATAGCTGTACCTATATCCGCCGTTACCCACGTTGTCTCAGGTGTATCTCGTAAGTCG
>CAZQGM010000206.1:0-2097 GCA_964592885.1 uncultured Gammaproteobacteria bacterium | reverse complement strand
ACCCCACACGTCGATGTCTTTAGACAAACAATACTCGGCTAGATGACTGCCGACAAATCCCCCGATACCGGTAATAAGCGCGCGTTTATTCATATCTTCACATCCGACCTACTCCGTAGTAGGTGTATCCAAGTTTCTTCATCTCTTCTGGTTCATAGATATTTCGACCGTCAAAGAGAACTCGACCATTCATAAGTCCTGCAAGCTTGACTAGATCGAGTTTTTTAAACTCATTCCACTCTGTCACGATGATCGTTGCATCCGCACCTTTGGCTGCATCATATGGATTTTGAGCATAGATGACTTCTGGTGGCATGACTCTTTTGGCGTTATCCATCGCAACTGGGTCATACGCCACAACCGACGCACCTGATTTTATGAGCGCTGTGGCGACCGTGATGGATGGCGCAAACCGCATGTCGTCGGTATCAGGTTTAAATGAACACCCCAGAAGACAAAACGTCTTTCCCTTTACATTCCCACCGAAGTGGGCCATGATTTTTTCTATGAAGTGAAGACGTGCTTCATCATTTATTTCATCCGTTGCTTTGAGTAATTTGAAATTGTAGCCATACTGATCAGCAATAGCGATGAGAGCCTTCACATCTTTTGGAAAGCAACTCCCTCCGTATCCGACCCCAGGATACAGGAATGTCCGACCGATGCGTGAATCAAGACCTACTGCCTCAAGCACTTTTTCTGCATCCGCTCCGACTTTTTCTGATAAAAAGGCGATAGCATTGGCAAATGAGATTTTTACCGATAGCATAGAATTGCTCGAGTATTTGATGAGCTCTGCTGTCTCGAGATTACAGGTAACTACCTTTGCATCGATAGACCTATGTAGGTCAATGAGCAGTTTCTCGGCTCGCTCTGATGTGGTACCGATGACTACACGGTGTGGATGCAAAGTATCACTCACTGCTTGACCTTGGCGAAGAAATTCTGGACATGACGCAAGTGCAAATGATGAACCGTGTGGTTTATGCTCTGTAAGGATCTCACCTACGCGTTTATTGGTTCCGGGTGGAACAGTGCTTTTGACTGATACGACTTTATATCCCGTTAGGTGTTTGCCAATTTCGGCAGCGGCATTCCATACTTCAGTCAGGTCTGCTTCACCGTTTGCTTTCGGCGGAGTACCTACGCAAATAAAGATGATCTCAGACGGGACGACGAGTTCCTTGTAGTCAAGCGTAAACAAAAGTCGTCCAGCATCGACATTGCGCTTGACGATTTCAGACAATCCCGGCTCATAGAATGTGGCTTCACCCCGTTTTTGCTTTTCGATTTTTTCTTTAGTTCGACCAACCACCCAGACCGTGTTACCTAGGTCAGCAAAGATCGCAGCAGTCACAAGCCCAACATATCCGTGTCCTACAAATCCGATTGTCATATCTTTGATCCCCTTATAATTAAATGCTTATACCGGCAATGCCAAATCATATGCATGCACCGCACGTATCCCTTCCTCAAATGTATGAGGTGTCATCCCGAAATTCATGATTTTTTGGGATGACAATACGCCATTTTTCGGAACGTGTGCGCGCCCTGCATAGAATGTATCATAGGTCGTCTCTGTAATAGTAGACGGATCAAATCCATACTCGACAGCGAGTGCTCGAGCCGCAGTCAGCGGTGACAAGCCGAGAGCTGATCCGATATGCCAAATCCCATGCTCATTTTTCGTAACGAGTCCCAAAATAGCGGTAACCGCATCATCGATAAACGTCGGCGAAAAAAGTGAGTCAACTGGACTCCCAACAGGAAGATTTTGAGATAATCTATCGATGATTTTATGAACCCAATCCTGTTTGCCGACTTGCTGATGCCCGGCGTATGGATTTGAGATACGGATGATGAGTGCATTGTCTCCAAGTCGATCCATGACGCGCTTTTCACCTTCGTATTTGGTCGTTGCGTACCAGCCTTTCGGATTTGGTGTATCTTCCTCTGTGTAGGGACTCGTTTTTGTCCCATCAAATACGTAGTCGGTCGACAGATAGAGCATCCGTTTGCCTGTATCAGACGCAAGTTTTGCCACTCGATCGGTTGCATCGACATTTATCTTCCAACTCATACTTTCGGCCCCTAGAT
>CAZQGM010000205.1:0-2104 GCA_964592885.1 uncultured Gammaproteobacteria bacterium | reverse complement strand
CATATCTTTCATCAGTTTCGTAGGCGCATTTCTCACATTCATGGGGATAGGGAGATTCCCATATTGTTTTACATCCGACAAAGCTTCCATGTATGCGTCATAGCTCGATCGATCCTTTTTGGCGGCGGACAGGTACGCCACACCATGAGCGAGATTTTCCTGGCACTCCGGATATCCGATCTGTTGGCACGCTTGGAATACTGCGTTTGCGACAACAAGCGCTGTGGGTTGAGCAAGTCCGATATCCTCGGATGCAAATATAACCATACGCCTCGCGATAAAGAGTGCATCTTCCCCAGCCTCGATCATCCGGGCCAAATAGTAAAGTGCGGCGTCTCCATCGCTTGCACGCATAGACTTGATAAATGCACTAATCGTGTTGTAGTGCTCTTCGCCACCCGTATCATAATTGAGCATCTTTTTTTGCGCAGCCTGCTCGATACTTTTTTCATCAATGGGCTTTTTGCCATCTCGAAGTTCGGCCGCAATTTCCAAAATTGTCAGAAGTTGCCTCGCATCACCATTAGTTATCGTTACAAGTGTCTTTTTGGCCTCATCCGTGAGAGTGATTTTGAGGCGTTTGAGTGCTCGAGCCATGATCTCATCAAGCTCCTCGTCTGATAGCTGAAAAAGCGTCAGCACACGACACCGGGACAAAAGAGCCGATATGACTTCAAACGAGGGGTTTTCAGTCGTCGCGCCGATAAATATCACCGTACCATCTTCAACGTGCGGTAAAAGGGCATCTTGTTGTGCTTTATTAAATCGGTGTATTTCATCGATAAAAAGCACAGTCCTCGTTCCATCTTCAGTCTTCCGTTTCTTTGCTTCAGCAATTACCTCTCGTATGACGGCAAGTGATGATGTGACCGCTGATTGACTACTAAATACAGCCCCGATTTCAGCAGCAAGTAGTCGGGCGAGGGTCGTTTTCCCCGTCCCGGGTGGTCCCCACAGAATGATGGATGGAAGAAATTTTTTGGCAAGCATTTTCCTCACGACCCCATCTGGTCCCACCAGATGTGATTGACCGACGACATCATCGATCGTTTTTGGCCGTAATTCTTCTGCTAGTGGCATGGAATTTATGGTATCCATATGCGTATAGTATACCTTACTTGGCTAATCCTGATCGTCCAAAGGCTATCCGATCAAGCACTTTTTGTGTCGATTGGAGCACTGTGCCAGAGATGAGCGCCTCTTCCCCCCACCGATCACGGATCGTATCGACTGCTTTTTCGACATCCCGACTTTTTCCATCCGTCTCAAATAGTGATTGCTGATGGCACTCCACGTCAGATAGTCCATAGACATGGACAGCGATGATTCTGACTGGTTTGACCGGTGCCTCCCTTAGAACAGGGAGCACTGCCGAAAAGAGCTCTCCATTTGTCCATATCACGTCGTGGGTCATGTGCGTTTTTTGCCAATATCCTTCGTGATGATCAAATACGCAGGAAATACCCACTCCTTTTGCCTCCTGATTGTATCGTCTGAGGCGTCTTCCTGTTTTATCCGTGAGTTGCCGTATGATAGGGATAAGCCTCTCATCTCTCGTGTCGTATGGAGTTTTGAGTGCAAGTGAATGACCAATGGTTTTATGGGTTGACTGTATCACACGCTGATCTGCCCATCCATGAAGTTTGAGCCACCAATGACAGCCTTCCACTGATGAAAACGCCATCCGAAGTGTCTCAATAGAGGCATGATAAAACTGTAGCGCCGTCGTGATGCCGACGCGATAGAGATATTTTTTGCACCCTTCCTTTATCCCCGTCAAATCTGTCAGCTCTATAGTACGAAATACCGACTCGATTGTATCTTTGGTGATAGCATCTAGTCCATCCGGCTTATGCAGGTTTGATGCGGTTTTTGCCAAGTACCAGTTCGGTCCGATGCCGATTGAGACCGTGATATGGCTACCGATTTGGTCTTTGATATCTTTTTTGATTGTCATCGCGATCGATTTCATCGCATCGATAGGCGACATGCCGCTAGCGATATTTTTTTTGTATAGAGGAGATCCTCCGAGTAAAAGAGACAGCTCGTCTATCGATGCGACAGTCACATCAGAGCTGTATCGGGACGCAATCTCTGTCAATTT
>CAZQGM010000204.1:0-2113 GCA_964592885.1 uncultured Gammaproteobacteria bacterium | reverse complement strand
GGAAAAGTGGCCAGAGAGTTAAAATCCGAGGCTGCTTTGTGCAACTGGAAGACTTAAGGATGGATCATACGGATCAATATCACCGAGTGTAGCCTGGAGGGCATCGAGTTTCGTCCGAGCGCTGATAATCTGTGGAGAGCTTGGGGTCGGAGTCGGGGCGGTCGTAGGTGTCAAAACGACGATTGGTTCCTCTGTTGTCGTTGCTTTTGTGGTTTGTGATTGCATAGATGACAGAAGGCCGACACTAATAAGTACCATAGCAAGAACGATCACGCCCAAAAGTATCATAAACACCATTTTATTGGCTGACTTTTTTGGTGGCGATGACGTAAGCGTAGGAGAATCCGTAGTCACTGGCTCCGACGCTTTTGGCCCGGGTGGTGAGACGACCGGTATGGGTCCGCTTGATGAAAATTGTTGATGTTCAGTGTGTTCCATAGTGTGTCGTTATTGTGCAAGCGCATTGGTCAGTTCATTCATATATGTCATGCCATCACTTAGATACTGTTTAGCATTGGCAAGCTGGCCTTGGATCTGTGAGACTTTTCGGGTGAGCTCATTTTCCGATCCAGCATCGAGCGCGTCAATAGCGGTCGTAGCGGCTGCAATTGTACTGTCATATACAGTCTGTTTGTTTTTGATTTTGAGAAGCCATTGCTCATAGTTATTGACACTCGAACTACTGAGTGTCGGGCGTTTGGCATTTACGGCTGCAGTGACTTCGAGGAGTGCATCACTATACCGCGCTCCTGCGACAGCAAGCCTACCGACTGTAATCATGAGCCCTGCTTTTCCCATGACGGTGAGCGAATCTGCGATGCGTTTTTCATAGTCTTTATTTGTCGTGATCGCATCATCGATTGAGTGGACAGCCTGTGTCTTGCCACTATTGAAGTTGTAAAACGTCAGTTCGTTTGTGATAGCGCCCTTGTGTGCTGCCTTGGCAGCGGGAGAAAAGGTACTCGTTTGATCGATAGTATCAGTGAGGAATGTGAGGTATGCCGTCAGCATGAGATTTCGCTTGATCATCATCTGTTTAGCTGTATCGAGTGCTTTCTGTTCACTGGTAAGTGTTTTAAACGATTTATATTCGCTTCTAGCTGTGGTGAACTCTGTCTGGGATGCCCGGTAGGCATCGGTTGACGTCATGTATGCTGTATACGATCCGACTGGTGCAGCAAAAACAGGTATCGTACAAAGAAAAAAAGAGATGAGCAGGATGATATAGTTCATCACTATCTATCCTAGCATGTTAGGGGAAAATGTGAAGATACCGTATCTCCCCTCCTCCGTATTGTCACAAGCTAGATCGTTTTATGGCGATGGTGGTATATATGCATGATCACATCTGCCACGGTTTTCAATATGAGAAAAAATGGGAGTGTTGCTGATTGGATCAGAGCGCCAAAAATGATCGTCAAGTGCATAGGGATGATCCGAGCGTACGGGTAAAAAAATAGTGCACCCCTATCAGTAGATGTATCATCTCGCGTGCGATTGTAGAGGTACGAGAAGCCGTGATGAAGGAAAAAGAGAAGTGATGATGCACCGATAGACGTCACATCGCTCCTCGCGATAGAACCACCGATGAAGCCTGTAAATGTGTTGGTTAGGAGAAATATAAGATAGACGAAGTGGAAAAATCCGTAATGCGCTAAAAAGAAAAATGCCATGAAGCTTCCAGTGTTGGTTGCGTTTGCGCTTTGGAGATATGATTTCTTTAGTTCTGGAACGGAGAATGACATAGGCCTCAGCATACGGAGAAAATGAAATATCCCGATCGTGACACTTTGGCTCCAATATACCCATACAAGGGGTGACAGATTCCAGCGTTGGCTACTGGCAATGTATATCGTGATACCGTTTGAGAGGATCAGTGACCAGAGTGAGAGGTCAAACATCGGAGAGCGGAGATTTTTTGGCGACACAGTCATATAGCTATCATATGATGATACGTGCAAGATATTCTAGTGCCATAACGACTATTAGCCGATTATGAAAAGTACGCCTTTGGCGACCGTAAAGTATACGAGGATACTAAATACGTCACGTAAGACCGTAGCGATGGGTCCTGCACCGATTGCTGGATCGACGTGGTATTTCCGAAATATAA
>CAZQGM010000203.1:0-2132 GCA_964592885.1 uncultured Gammaproteobacteria bacterium | reverse complement strand
AGGAATATACAAAAACACATCGTACTAGTATGTGCGTCGATATTCTGGTCATCCCATCGACCGCTCCGGATACGAACATACCTTTCAGGTGTTTCTCATGTGTTTCTCATGTGTTTTCAGACAATCTCATGCTACGACTTATCATGGATATGCATAACCATGTTGTGGATCAAAAACGCCAGTGGGAGCTGACATACACCTGCAATCACCGCTGTATATTGAAGTGCAGTGCGATCGCTGATGACGATTGCCAAGGTGCAGATGATAGCAATGCCAAGCGCTCGTCCAATATTGAAAAAAAGCTCATTGTCACATACATACGCATACTGTCTCTCTGTATCAGGTTCGAGGTGATCCATGAGGTCCATGGTGACGGTGTTACTTGGCGTCCAAATACTCGCCCATGTCAGTGTGATGACTACTGAGTACGCGAGTGCACCGATCCACGTAAAGGACAGAGCGAGTACGAGTGTGCCTAGGAGAAATGCTAGTGATCCAAAAAGGATAAACCACCATGCAGTCTTGATAGTCGATTTTCGCCCGATGATGTAGACAGCGACAGCGGATAATCCCGCAGTCACTGCCTGGACGGTTCCTAAGATTCCCTCTCCCCCGACAAGCATCAGGATGAGGATGTTTGGCAAGACGAGCGTCACACCAACCTGAATATTGAAAAAAATATTAAACAATCGCATCTGTGTCCATATCTTTTTGGGCTTTCGTAGGAGCATTCCCCGGATGATCACTTGTTTGATCGTCGTGAATTGTACGATGAATCCTGAAATGAGAAGCAGTACAAATGCTATCATCATGATGATCTTATATGACGTAAACGGAGCCTCTCCACTTCCTGACAAAAGTACGATAAACCATCCAGCGCTCATGGGGACCACAATATTCATAAGCAAATCAAATATCTGTCCGATGCTGTTGTAGTAAATCCTATTTGTCCCTCGAGTGATCTGGAGATCAAGATAATTTTTATTTGCCCAAAAAAGTCCCGCTCCAAAACCATATATACATCCGTATACACCAAGCCCGAGAAGACCGCGGAGTGGAAAAAATAAAACAAGACATGGTGTGATTGCCTGCAAGATCGAACCCAGGAAATACAGCCGAAGTACGTGAACATGAGTAAGTAGCTTTCCGTTGAAATAAAATGCGATCGGCAGACCGATGACATACCCGAGGTTATAGATGACGATAGACCACAGACTTCCACTTGAGCGCCACAGATACGCATTCATGAATGTCGCAAGAAGTGGATACGCCGCAAGATACAGTGCATAGGACAAAATCATTTTCTGTGCGTTTGAAGACAGCAGCTGAAAGTGTCCGAGTTCGATCCGATAGCGACGAATGATTCGACTGATCATGTAAATAAATCTAAAACGATATTTCCTGATGCATGACTGGCATCACCACATCCGAAATACGGTGTTCTTCACGTATTTTTTTTGCTAGAACCGCGCGAGGGATATCATCTCCGTGGGTCAAAAATACTTTTTTTACCCCCCTAATAGCCCCTAGCCAAGAAAGGAGCTGTCCTTGATCAGCGTGTGAACTCATGGCCTGAGTATCATGGACGGTGCCCCTGACCTGTATCGATTTTTTGTCGATATGTACAACACGTGCCCCCGCCTGTAGCTCACGACCCAGCGTATCTTCCCCCTGCCACCCTACGATAAGTAGTCGGGTAGTTGGAATCGGTAAAAAATCTGCAGCATGTGCGATGATCCGTCCGCCTGTCATCATGCCGCTTCCTGCGATAATAACTTTTGGCCCAATCTGTCGCTTAATTGCAGCGCTTTTTCGGGCGTTTCGTATCGTGACCAAACCAGAAAAAGTAAATGGTCCATCGCCAGACAACTCTCCTTGCATATGATCATTAAAATCCTGCGGATAGTGTGTGTATATGTTCGTTGCGGCGTTTCCCATTGGACTATCAAGATACACGGGAGTCGCTGGCTGTACTCTACCGTCTTTTTTTAGACATCTGATCATATGAAGTAATTCTTGTGTGCGCTGGAGAGAAAATGCAGGAATGAGAAGTGTACCCCCTGACTTTTCTATGGCTTGAATTTCCTCAGCTACGATATTCCATGCTCCGTCAGTCGGTTGCATTCGATCGC
>CAZQGM010000202.1:0-2142 GCA_964592885.1 uncultured Gammaproteobacteria bacterium | reverse complement strand
CTTGCTGATCATGCAGGTAATTGCATCGATAACCTCTGATATATTGTGTGGCGGTATTTTTGTCGCCATACCGACAGCGATACCTTCTGACCCCATGAGTAACAGGTTTGGCAGCTTGGCGGGCAAAAAAACCGGTTCACTGATCGTACCATCAAAATTTGGGATGAAATCGACCGTTTCTTTTTCGATATCCAGAAGCATTTCATTTGATATTGCTGAAAGGCGTGCTTCTGTGTACCGCATGGCGGCTGCCGGGTCTCCATCGACTGAACCAAAATTCCCCTGTCCATCGACAAGCATATAGCGCATGGAAAAATCTTGCGCTAATCGCACCATCGCCTCGTACACCGATGAATCCCCGTGTGGATGGTATTTCCCCAAGACTTCTCCGACGACTGACGCACTTTTCTTGTATCGAGATGTATGGGAAAGCCCCATCTGATGCATAGCATAGAGGATTCTCCGATGAACTGGTTTCAGGCCGTCTTTGACGTCAGGGAGCGCGCGTGCCACGATGACCGACATGGCATAATCGAGGTACGATTTCTGCATTTCCGAAACGATTTCAGATTCAACGACCTTACCGATGTTCATAGTTTTTAGTTGGACATTGGACAGATAACAAATAGCTTCGTATTTGACTGGACATGGGACAAAGAGCAAATAGCACTACACGGCTACTTGTTTAAGTCACCTACATCTCTATTTGTCCGTACACCTATATGCTATTTGTCCAAAACCTCTGTATTATTACTTCCCAATGAATGCGATGACTGCTGGTGCGACCAGTAGCGCAACGATCTGCACAATCTTCATCATGGGGTTCAATGCTGGTCCAGCCGTGTCCTTGAGTGGATCTCCAACTGTATCGCCTACTACGGCTGCTTTGTGCGTTTCACTTTTCTTGCCGCCAAAATTTCCATCTTCGACATATTTTTTCGCATTGTCCCAAGCTCCACCTGTGTTACACATAAAAAACGCTAGCATCAAACCTGATACGACCACTCCGGCGAGAAATCCACCGAGTGCTTCCGCGCCTAAGAATCCTGCAGCAAGAGGCATGATGACGACCATAAGCGCTGGAACGACGAGTTCTCGCTGTGCCGCTCGTGTAACGATCTCGACTGCCTTTGAATAGTCGGGTTTTGCTTTTCCTGACATGATACCCTTGATCGTTCTAAATTGGCGACGCACTTCTTCTACCACTTCAAATGCAGCTCGTCCAACGGAGCCAATCAGTCGTGATGAGAATAAAAATGGCAGCGCGCCTCCAAGGAGTAATCCAATAAATACTTTTGGCTCGGCGACATTGATAGCCGTTAGCTTAGTAGTCTCAAAATATGTCGCAAATAGTGACGATGCGGCGACTGCTGCTGAGCCGACCGCAAATCCCTTGGTCAGTGCTTTGGTTGTGTTGCCGACCGCATCAAGACCATTGGTTACATCGGCCGCTTTTCCTGAAAGTTTTGCCATTTCAACCATACCCTGGGCGTTATCAGAGATGGGTCCAAAGGTATCAAGAGCCATGATGATGCCAGTTGTCGCAAGCATACCCATGCCAGTTAGAGAGATGCCATAAAAACCAAGGAAGAAATATCCAGCTAAGATAGCTGCTGCAACGACCAACACTGATACGAATGTGGATTCCATGCCATACGAGATACCACTGATCAGATTTGTACCTGCTCCTGTTTGACTGGCTTTTGCTATATCCACGACCGGTTTTTCTCCAGGTCCGGTATAGTATTTTGTGACGAATAAAAGCGCGAGCATAGCAACGATTCCAGATACTGCCGCATATCCTGCCTTTGGTTCGCCCAAGAGAAAAATTGCCAGCAACATAAAGATGACGACTGATGCGACTGCTGAGATGATAAATCCGCGAATGAGTGGATTGATCGCACTTTCCTTCTCGTCTCGTGCTTTTACGAATAGTGATCCGAGAATGGAAGCAAGAATTCCTCCAGAGCGCGCTAAGAGCGGGAATACGACACCCTTGAGTCCAAACATCGACCCGCCCAAGATCATAGCCGCAACGATGGTAAGTGCGTAGGATTCAAATACGTCAGCTGCCATGCCCGCACAGTCGCCTACGTTATCGCCGACATTGTCTGCAATGGTAGCGGGATTTCGTGGATCATC
>CAZQGM010000201.1:0-2172 GCA_964592885.1 uncultured Gammaproteobacteria bacterium | reverse complement strand
TCGGTCATATCGATACCAGTGCCCACGAGAAAAACATTACCCTCCATAGTCATCCTGCGCCCAGTCATAAGAAACCATCGAAATTCTGGTCCGCCTTTCAGAAGGACGCGACCTTCGACCACTTCATCTACGCCATTGGTAAGTACATTTTCGATCTTTGATTGAATGAGGGCGCGATCGTCAGGATGAATGGTATCGATTGCATATGTTTTGAAAACTTCTTCTTCTGATTTTCCTACAATTTCATCGCGCTGATAGGCGTTACAGCGAACGTACTTTCCATCCGCACCTATAACGTAAAATGTCCCAGGAATACTATCGATCACTATTTTGCTAAATAGCTGTTCGTGGAGCACTATCGCTTCGCTTTTTTTGCGTTCAGTGATATCGCGAATGGTCAATACCATACGGATGGGTATACCAAGGTCATTTTTGATAAACTCAGCGTTTACCTCAACGGGCACGATACGTCCATCTTTACGAATCCCTCTATACTCACGCGTACCGTCTATCTTACCCAGAAGTTTTTGTGCCATGTCTGCTGTTGCTCTGACACTATCTTCTGGTGCGATAAAGTCAAATAGTGACCGTCCAATAAGCTCCTCAGGAGAGTCATATCCAAAAATCTTGAGTGATGCTGGAGAGATATCAAGCATGACTCCTTTCATGTCCGTTGTCGTGATACCGTCAGCAGACGCCGCTATGATCGCCTGGTACAGCTGCGCGCTGTGGACATGTTCAAGCTCTGAAGCATCATCACTAGGTACTTTTATATCTGTATCCATACATAGTCAGTATAGGAGATAGGCCCAAGATAGACAAATACATGCCGCATTGTCTCGATATGGCATGTACATCACCGTCAGCAGGCCCCAGAGCTAGGGCTTATGAAGTCGATATGTTTGCTATACACTGTGGCCCACTTCCATGTTATTTATCCTGCAGTCTCATAAGTTTCCACAGGGCGATAAGGACATAGCTTCCACCGATAACACACATCGCGACACGACCGAGAAACGTGTACATGAGCATTTCCAGAAGGTCTGATAATTTCGTGTACCCCAAAAATGTCGCGGAAAACGCTGAGAGACAAATAGACACACCAAATACGAGGCGTATCATATTATCGACCCGTTCGGCAAATAGATAGGCGGGCCTGACCCGAGTAGCTACCCCATCGATGACGACAGGTTTCGTGTATCGAGGTGTCGACGGCCCGCGATGCCGCACATGCTCCCAAAAGTCTTCAAAAAAATCCGACCCCTCTTCCCACAGTTCTTCAAAAAAGTCTTTAATCATACGCATATGATATCAAATATGTGTTTTTCGTATCTTCATATCCAAATCGATGTGCGACCGCACGGCATATCGAAGTAATACCTGGTTATGGATGGGTCTCAGCTAGCATTCCCACGCTTTAGAAGACGTATAGCTCCTTGCTCCACATCCACCTCTACATAATCACCATTTTGAAACACTTGTGTTGCAAGACGAGTTCCGACTATACAGGGTTTGTCTAATTCCCTAGCTATAATCGCCGCGTGGCATGTGACTCCTCCTTCATCGGTCACAATCGCGGCTGATTTTGCCATTGCAGGCACGAAATCAGGCATTGTCATGGGAGATATAAGAATCTCCCCCTCCTTAAAATCATCCATGTGTTTTTTTGCCATCACCTTGTGCACGATGCCCTTCGCGTAACCAAGACAGGCAGCTGTTCCTGTAACAGTCGAAACATCTTGAACGTCAATCTGCATATCTAATTTGATATCGTATTTCTTTTCGACATCTTTCAATTCCTTCGAAGGATGTAGAATACCATCCGTATAAATAAACCCCTCTGCTCGTTGTTTTAATATATTGATACTCGGTATGTTTCCATTTTGTATTTCTTCGATTGTTAACACCTGTGAATAATCCTCTAGATTAGGATATATACGCTGGAGTAGCCCGCGAATTCTGTTATCAATATCATCAGTTAATGTAACTGTTGACTCTTTTAATTCGAGTAACGATTTTACGTCTAAGTGTGCTATATCTGCTGGATCTGATTCGCCAATTTCCCAAAGAGCAAGTAGCCATGGGTATGCCTTTTGAAAAACGTCAATTAGTTGCAGTAATTCGTTTTTATCCGCAATAATTTGTTTCTTTAGACATGCATAGATATGCTGC
>CAZQGM010000200.1:0-2188 GCA_964592885.1 uncultured Gammaproteobacteria bacterium | reverse complement strand
TACCGGCGCTGCACAGCTATATATTCAAGAAATTTTTCGAGCGGATCGGTCCAGAGCCATGGCCAGCCCGCTACGTAGACCAAGAGCGGTACGAGTAAAAAAACGAGTAATAGGAGTATATAGCTCCATCTCGTTTGATGCGTATGTACAGCGTTATTCACATACCGATGGAGTATATACAAAAAGACCGGAATATAGAGAAAAACCCCATGAAGTTTAGTAAGAAGTGTCAGTCCAAGAGTGATCGCTGACACAAGAAGTAAAGGCTTCTTTTTCATCCCCCACCGGAGTGTCACAAGACAGATAAACCAGAGTGCAGCAACAGCATAATCAAGCGTCAGTAGTGGCGCCAAAAAAACATTGTGTGGGAGGAAAATAAATAGAAGCGTCCCAAGTATCCCGGCAAATACCCCTCCCATCTCTAGTGCCATCAGGGCAAATACATATACAAATGGGATGACAAATATGAGTCCCGAGATACGATATCCGCGAGTATTGTCAAGTGTTTTTAGTCGGTCAGTAAATATGTATTTTGTGACCCCTCCAACGATTTTCCGAAATGGTGGATGAATATCGAAGTCTGATTTTACCTCAAATACTGCGTCTTTTTTTTCTATCACGGGACGCACAAACCATCTGTTGTAGCTATCAGCCTGGCTAAAATAGTACGGCTCATCCCATACGATGCCGTAGTCATTGAGAGTCACAAACGTCATCCCTGCCGCAAACAGAGCGAGCACAAATGCAATCGCGTGATGTGCATATCTGTGGAGTGAAAATAATTTCTTCATGAAAAATAGTTATATGCGAAACAGGTTGGTTACATACACACTACACATGAAACAGGAAACAACTATTTTATATGCACATGGCACATGAAACACGAAACAACATATTTCTATATGTACACTACACATGAAACATGAAACATTCTTGCCCTGTTTCCTGTTTCTTGTTTCCTGTTTCTTGTTTCTTGTTTCTTGTGCATTTTCTCCACTTTTGTTTTCTGTCTTCTATCTTCTCCCCATCTCCCCATCTATCACCTCCGCGCTTGGTGTCGCCATGTATTCCACGAGTTGAAATGCTTCCATATCATTTCGCCACCTGATTGTTTCGATGACTTTTGTATTCACCGTTGCCGCACATCCACCAGAGTTGACAAATAGTGTCCGTTTTCCGGGGGTGACTTTCAAAGACCAATACCGATCGGCAGAAAATGGACAATCTTCCGGTACAAAATACAAATTTTCGAAAGTCACGAAATCCAAATCGCGACGCGAGCCTGAAGCTTGGTATGCAGCAGGATCATACTGGTTCCAAAAAAGAACATGGATATAGGGACTGCTGTTTCCTTTGGAAAATACGACCATATCGTACGTACTTCGAAGTGTCTCGAGCTTTGGGATGAGTATTTTAAATGCACTACTTCTGTAGTATGGTTCATGTGTCGGCTGATGGACAAAAAGCTGATGCAGAAATCGACCAAGTGAAAAAAGATATAGAAGGACAATGATAGCAACGACGATCATACGAGTATGTGCTTTTTTGGATCTGATCGACTCTATGATGTATTGGATTCCAATCCCTATGAGAACATATAAAGGAAACGCAACCACAAAAAAGCGATGAATATTTGGAGATTCATCGACTGCAAACGATATGACAGCGATGCCGACTACGTACCACCACATCGTGAGAAGGCCTAGTCTATCTCGACGTCGGATGCTAACGATGACGCCAAGCGCCAGAAGAGGTAATTCAAACAGATATATCACTCCCATGTCTGGTATTCGCTCACGAACGGGCTCTTTGGCTTCCCGTACGAGAAAATCGTATGAGAAATATTTCGCAGTAGAATCCATAAGATATTGTGCATGGTCTATCACTTTATTGTGAAAAACGCGGGCAACGAGCGGTGGTATACCTGAGACACCATCCTCCCTATATGATTCTTGGAGCGGCAACATGACATCTGCCCGTGAAAAAACACTGAGCTGCCCAAATCGCGAGCCACTCGTCAAGAGCAAAAAACCCATGAATAGACTAAAAACTATCCATGTCGCGATCGCAGCGACTCTCTGTTTTTTTTGAAGATCATGCCAAAAAATGATACACATAATCGGTATAAATACCGGAAAGAAGAAGCGAGGTGTCTGATACATAAATGGAGAGGAAAAAAGGAGTATCA
>CAZQGM010000199.1:0-2200 GCA_964592885.1 uncultured Gammaproteobacteria bacterium | reverse complement strand
ATCATCCGTATCGAAGAATTTTTGGATGTCGGTATCGACGGGATCTCAATCGGAAGCAATGACTTGACGATGCTTATGCTCGGCACTGACCGCGATAACTCAGAAGTCGCACACGACTTTTCTGAACTTGATCCATCCGTCCAATGGGCGCTTGAACACGTCGTGACTGCCTGTGCCAAACGAGGTGTCACCTCAAGTATCTGTGGTCAAGCAGCGTCTGACTATCCAGAACTTGTGGACAAGCTAGTCGCCTGGGGCATAACGAGCGTTTCCGTCAATCCTGACGCGATTGATCGCACGCGCGAAATCGTAGCAGAAGCAGAGAAAAAGACGGGTACAAAGAAAAAAAAGTAACCGCATCGTTCTCACTTTAGAAAACCTGCCCTATGCCTGACGCTCCTTCTACAAACATATACGGTATTTGGGGTCGAGAGATCCTAGATTCTCGTGGAAATCCGACCGTCGAAACGACCGTTATCCTAGAAAGTGGCTATAGAGGCACAGCGGCCGTACCGTCCGGTGCATCAGTCGGTATCCATGAAGCACTTGAACTTCGAGATGGCGACAAAAATAGATACAGTGGCCTTGGAACCCTGAAGGCAAGTGCGATCGTCAACTCATTTTTGGGCCAAAAATTGAAAGGGGTAGATGCCTCTGATCAAAAAAAGCTCGATCAGACGATGATCGAGCTTGACGCGACAGAAAATAAGTCTCGACTTGGTGCCAACAGCATCCTCTCCGTCTCGATGGCAGCTGCGACGGCGGTCGCATCAAGCAGACAGATGCCGCTATATCGATATCTCAATAGCCTCACACTTCGTGAGACACCTATCGTCAAAATTCCCGCTCCGATGTTTAACATCATCAACGGTGGGAAGCACTCAGGGTGGAATTTGGATTTTCAGGAATTTCACATTATCCCAGCAAGCAATAAACCGTTTCACGAAGCACTTCGTACTGGAGCAGATATTTACCATAGCCTGGGATCATTACTGACGACTCGCGGAAGCGCGATTAGTGTCGGAGATGAAGGGGGATACGCTCCAAATCTTTTTACTAATCTCGATGCCCTTGAAGTCATCAGTCAAGCAGTTCGACATACAGGACATCAGCTAAATATGGATGTATTTTTTGGAATCGATTTTGCAGCATCATCGTTCCGGAAAGATCATGGATACCAGATTAAAGATCGACCGACCGAATATACGCCAAATGATTTTCTCACGTACCTAAAAGATCTATACGAAAAATACCGGATCATCCTCATGGAAGATGCATTTGCGGAGGACGAATGGGGATCATGGGCTAATCTGACAAAAACACTGGGGGCCCAGTGCCTCATCGTCGGTGATGATCTGATCGTTTCAAACAAAAAACGATTGGAAAAAGCTATCAGCGAACACGCAGTCACCGCTATCGTTTTAAAGCCAAATCAGATCGGCACCATCACTGAATTACTTGAAACGCTTGAGCTTGCAAAGAGTCATGATATCAAAACGATTATGTCTCATCGAAGTGGAGAGACCAACGATAGTTTTATCGCAGATCTCGCAGTCGGGCTTCAAACGGATTATGTGAAATTCGGCGCGCCGTGTCGCGGAGAGCGCATTGCAAAATACAATCGACTTTTGGCCATAGAAGGTGAACTGGCTGCAGCAAACCAGCCGGCTAAATCATCATGAGAAATCTAGCAACCTTATTTCGTCCGCGTTCAATTGCGGTCATAGGCGCGTCAAGGGATCCACACTCCGTCGGATACACTATTTTGGAAAATCTCAAAAAGGGCTTTCGTGGATCGATCTATGCAGTCAATCCACACGCAACAGAGATAAACGGTGTCCGCTCTTTTCCTGATATCGGAAGTCTTCCTGAGGTAGTCGATATATCTCTTATCTGTGTCCCATCAAAAATCGTCCCCATGATCCTGACTCAATCAGGAGAAAAAGGCATAAAGAACGCCATCATCATCTCAGCCGGATTTAAAGAAGCAGGGGATGAAGGGGTGCGACTAGAAAAAGAGTGTCAGAGCATAGCAAAACACTATGGTATATCGTTTGTAGGACCCAATTCGCTTGGGATGATCATCCCCTCGCTTGGGTTTAACGCATCCTTTGCGAGAGTTGCCCCACACGCGGGTAACATCGCACTTATCTCTCAAAGTGGCGCGGTCTGTACGTCAATCATCGATTACGCCAATGCT
>CAZQGM010000198.1:0-2234 GCA_964592885.1 uncultured Gammaproteobacteria bacterium | reverse complement strand
AGTCGCTGCCCCTCCGCATGTACCAGAATCGGCTTATCAGAATTCCATGACGAGAAGATTGATTCATACACGACCGGATATTCAATAAGCAGCGTCCCAGTCGTGTGGTTACAGTATATTTTTAGACCATAGATATCTGATCTATCCCATACTGACGAAAACACCGCAGTATTTGTCCCATCTGTTCCAAAATGGAACCCCACTGGACAATGCGTGACTGCCTTCATTAATCGATTTTTTTCATTAAGGCGTTCAACCGATACCGTTGTGACCGGATTATTTGGCATGTCGGCAACGAAGATAAAACCACCAGCGACAGCCGCACGTGTTCCACTCTCAAAATCTTCTTTCCATGTCGCCCCCGGATCCCGAAGATGAACGTGCATATCGATAAAACCAGGAAATATTTTAGTATTCATATCAAAGATGCTGGATCCCCGCCGGAGTGTATCCCGTTTGCGGAACGAGGATGACATATGCTTATACTGTTCCAAAATATCGATCTCCAAAGTCCCCGAGTCCTGGAACGATATAACTTTTTTCATTGAGATGTATATCGACGCATCCAGTCACGATGTGGACATCTGGGTGCCGTTCTGTAATTCGTTTGATACCTTCCGGGGCAGAAATGACACATGCTGCGATGATTTTCTTTGCTCCGAGTTTTTTGACTGCACTAATCGTATCATCAAGCGATCCGCCGGTTGCAAGCATAGGATCAACGATGATGGCTGTTTTTCCTTTGATCACGCTCGGGATTTTTTTGTAGTATTCCCTCGCCACTGCAGTCTGTTCATCCCGCTCAAGTCCGATAAATCCGACGGGTGCTGACGGTACGAGGCGCCGAAACGCCGAAAGCATCGCAAGTCCAGCACGTAAGATAGGGATAATGACGATATCATCCCGAAGCTCCTTGCCATCAAACCCTGCCAGTGGTGTGTCGATATGCTTTTTTTGTACGCGCAGGCCGCGTAGTGCATCAATCAAGATTACTAAAGATACTGCGTCTGCGTGGCGCATAAATTCATCGGTCGTCGTTTTTTTATCCCGAAGGATAGTCAGTGAATGTTTGACCAGTGGATGAGAGACGATGGTTAGATTTTTCATAAAGTTACTGTAAATGGACATGGGACAAAGAGCAAATAGCAAAGGTACATGCATGTGGGTCCCGGCCTTCGCGGGGATGACAGCAAAGCGTTATGATGACATTGCTGTCATTTTGCCAATACGAGCCGGAGTAGTGCCATACGGACATACATGCCGTTGGGCATCTGATCGGTGATATAGGCAGCACGGGTATCAAGGTCCACTTCCATCGCGATCTCCCCCACGCGTGGAAATGGATGCATGACGATGCCCGTTTTTTTCAGTTTTTTCATCGTGGCACCAGTAATGACGAAATGATGCTTCAGCTTCTCGTATGTATCAAGATCAGAAAACCGTTCTTTTTGGATGCGAGTCACGTAGAGCACATCGGTCACCCCCAATACTTCATCAAGTGTTTCATGCTGGTGCACCGAGACACCACGCTTCGTGAGGATATCAACAAGATGCGTTGGCATTTTCAAAATATCTGGAGACACCAGATGCAGTGTCACTCCATGATGGAGCGATACGAGTTTTGACAATGAATGGACTGTCCGTCCATTTACCAGATCCCCGACCATCGTGAGTGTGAGATTCTCTATGCCTCCCAGTCTTTTTTTGATGGTGAAAAGGTCCAAAAGTGCCTGTGTCGGATGTTCACCGACACCATCACCTGCATTGATAATCGGTTTTTCGGAAAAGTCCGCAGCCATTCGTGCTGATCCTACCTCCGGATGCCGGATCACGACTACATCAGAATAGCTACTAAACGTTCGTACAGTATCAGCAAGTGTTTCACCTTTGGCAACCGATGAGTAGGTCACACCTTGAAGTGGGATGACACCTCCCCCAAGACGAGACATGGCCGCTACAAACGAACCAAATGTTCGGGATGATGGCTCATAAAAAAGCGCGGTCATCATTTTTCCTTTGAGGATGTCACTTCCCCCATCGGACGTGACTATCTCTTCCATCTCTCTTGATGTATTCATGACCAATTCAATGGACTCAGGATCGAATTGGTCGATGCTGATGATATCGCTCCCATACATGAGATTAGATTGCTTCATACCCCAAGCCTCCTTACATAAACCTATACGGACACGTATTTTTAGTGCACAGGAAACAGGAAACATGAAACAGCTGTT
>CAZQGM010000197.1:0-2283 GCA_964592885.1 uncultured Gammaproteobacteria bacterium | reverse complement strand
AATGCCTGAAAGACAAAACCAATCTCCTTATTTCGGAGCTCTGCAAGTTGATCTCTCGTGTAGGCACTGATATCCAGTCCCTTGAGAAGATACTGACCGGTTGTTGGAGTATCAAGGGCACCGATGATATGCATGGTTGTAGATTTTCCGCTTCCTGATGGCCCCATGATCGCGACAAATTCGCCTTCCCGGACCGAGAGTGTGACCCCGTTTAACGCCTGATAAAATTCGCCATCTTCAAGTGGATACCGTTTTGTGATGTTTTGAAGCTGTATGAGTATAGGTTTTTGGGTCATGGGTCAGGTCACTTCTATTTATAAATTGGTCCCGCCAGGGCGAGATGCGAGCACATTGCGACCGTATTCACAAATTACCATCAAGTAATTAGCAAACGGTCCCTTAGGAGCCAAACATACCACTCGGTCGTTTCAGCTGCTCGTTGGGAAGTGAAATGATGATCTCCTGCTTGTACTGTAGCCCGCTTTTTATCTCCGTCATTTCTTTCCCCCTGACGCCGATTTCGACTGGCAGGTATTCAATCTGTTTGTTTTTTCCGACAACCCGAACGGATCTGCCGCCTTTATATGGTTTCACCGCTGAATTAGGGACAGAGAGAACATCTTTTTTTACATTTGTGACGATGATAGCATCAATATTCATACCCGGACGTATCGCCTCATCGGTGTCCATGATTTCAATATATGCGTCATACCGAATGACGCCTTTACTTTCAGTCCCAATGCTATCCACCCGACTGACGATCCCACGATAGACTTTTCCACGGAGTGCTTTCATTTCGACTGTCGCGGTCTGTCCTTTTTTTATTTTTGTGACATCGTTTTCACTTAAAAGTACAGTTGCTTCCGTCTTTGAGTTTCCTACGATGAGTGCAAGTGGTTTGGTAGCAGTCGCTGTGACTGTTCCGTCCAGGATAACGGAAAGGTTCGAAATACGCCCTGCCGCAGTGGCTTTTACTGTCGCATTCTGCGTGGCTTGGTAGAGAAGATAGGTGCTGTTGACCGCAGCCTGCGCTTGGGAAATTGCTGTTTGCTGATTTTGATAGTCCTTTTCTGCTGCAAGCCACTCTTTTTGGGATATATGAAATTCTGCAAGGCCGCGCATGCCATCTTTTGGTTTGCCATCCGCTTCTTCGTATGTATCGCTTTCCGCTAGATCCTTAAACGTTTTCCATTGTCCAAACATCGTCGCCTGAAGTTTGAGTGCATTTGACTGCGCTACATCAAGACTGGTTTTTGCGGCAAGATATGCGGCATACGCCTGGGATTTCTCCTGCTCTGTTGCAGTGCTTCTGATCGTAAAAAGCGTATCCCCAACGGTCACTTCATTGCCATTCTCTACATATATGTTCGTCACGACACCATTTGCCGGCGATAGGATCGGGGTGATACCGGATGCCGAAATTTTCCCTGTTTCGCTGACGATCTCCGTGATATCACTTCTTGCGACTATACCAAATGTGTAGTTTGGCTTTGCTGTAGCACCTTTATACACGAGTATTCCGATACCGATGGCGACTATCAATACTATACCAATCAGTATTTTCTTTTTTATTGATAGAGTTTTGAGTTTGAGAAACATATACATATCATTCCAACAGGAGCGTCTATCTATCATATCATGATGGATAAAATTTGATAAAGATTATCTCTATGAGCAGTGTCATCAACCTTTATTGCCACCGATATATGTGGTATATATCGCAAAAAAATGGAGTGTATCAATGTTATAATCGTATTCATCTATCATCCATGATCTATATCTTTCTTTTTCCTATCTGCGCATTCATTCTGCTTTGGGTCATCGGTTTTGTCATAAACTATGATTCATCTGTCCCGATGAAATCGATAGCAAAGTACCGTCGCATACTTCTTATATTTCCTCATCCGGATGATGAAACGTTTTCTGCTGGAGGTCTAGTCGTTGAATCAAAAAGATACGGCGCATCGGTGACATCAGTTATTTTCACAAAAGGTGAGCGAGGGACACCAGATGCACGGATGGATATGGATCTTAAGAGGGTGAGAACGGCGGAAGCGACATATGCGGCCACTATTCTGGGTATCACTGAACATATTCATTTGGACTACGGAGACGGGGAGCTTTCAAAGAAAAAATCAGAAATGACTTCGTACATCACGGCACTCATACACACAATGAATCCTGACCTCATCATCACATTTGATCGATCAGGACTCTATGGTCATCCGGACCATATCGCATGTGCAGAAAGTATACGGGAAGCGATAAAGAAGACGAAAACTA
>CAZQGM010000196.1:0-2290 GCA_964592885.1 uncultured Gammaproteobacteria bacterium | reverse complement strand
GAAAAGACCGCTCCGAACGAGGCGCCATCGATCCAAGCATTGGCGGGGAATTCACAGGCCGCACGGAAAACTCACTTAGTTGTTGATGTAAATGTTGCCCTCCCTGAAAGGCTGGATTTCCCTGATCATAGCGCACAGTATCAGCACCGAGCTGGAACATTTCATCAAGGGTTTGAGACAACGCGACACACGACTGATCATATATGTCCCATGAAAAACCCGCATCGCGACCATGTAGCATCGCAGATTTTGCCAGACTTCGATTTAACCTATAGATCGTCCGCTGGAGTGGATTTTCATACGGTAACGATGGCTCCTTTGTATTGTCCGGACTAATAACATCCATCTCTCCATCAAAAAAGTTTTTCAGCACCGGAACGGCATGATCTACAGAGTGCGTCATCATATCAATCATTCGGGAGATATCCTGTTTCGTGTCACAAAGCTGGATGGCAAGTTCACCGAATGGATAGTGCAGCGACACAAGGGAGTATAACAATGATTGTGCCTCAGAATCCGAGGAAAACTGATCCAGAAGTTCGATGAAACGGAATGAATGTTCAAGCGATAGCTGGCGTTCGAGCGTCTGAAAATCACCTCGCGCGTTTCCGTATGCCCGTCCGCCGTGACCGACGGTCTTTGAACGTTCTTTGGCAAACCGGGTCTCCGGACCGAATACTTCATCAGCACGTTCAAACAGATGGGCTAATTCCGTCTCACTCCGTTCTCTGATAAGTGGCGCACGTAACGCATGGAGCGCCTCTGTGTGGGTTGTCACCGATGCAATCTCTCCGTCTGTCGGGCCGTGCGCCTGCCGAAGAACGACACTTTTTACTGCTTTTCCTTTATCATCAAATATAACCATCAATCGATTGAGGCGCATCTCGCTGACATCACCCGGTAGATATGCACTTCCGTCAATTGATTCAAGACGAAGCATTTCCTTAGCGGTGTGAGTAGGGGTAATGATATCCTCCGGTCCGTGAACTGGCATAGTCGTACTATCCTGCGAGTATCCGACGACAAACCCACGCTCTTTTACCTGATTCATTGAATGCACGACGACATACCCGTTTCCCTCAGTAGCTCCGGGGACGATAGTGGACACCGAACGTGGAGTTTGTCGCATCTGCTCCATGATCCTATCCTGAGCGTTGTCTGCAACCATCCATGCCAAACGAGCATCACCAAACATCTTTGTAAGGCTGGTAAACGCTTGGGCATCAGGACGATTTCCTGGCGTCCCGAGCCCCATTTTCGCTATTGGTGGTAATTCTCCAATTTCCCCCATGTATCCAGTATACGCAAGAATTCCACATTCTACGAATCCCCATAATTTTTCAAAATCCTGAGCCTGCAAGGCCTGGCCTTGGTGGGGCCGAAATGGATCAAATTATGCGTGAAAAATACTATGGGAAAAGCAGTATTTCATCAATGTTTTCTCAATTTACACCAAGTAATCATCTTTTTTTTCATCAAAAAAAGCCGCGTTATGCGGCTTTTTTTGATCTATATTGATAACAAATTTTATCCAAAAATCTCTTGGGCGTCGAAAATCCATCCGATTTCCTGTTCTGCTGCAAGCATGGAGTCAGAACGATGGACTACATTTTTTGGCTTACTTTCGCCAAAATCTCGGCGAATCGTTCCAGGAGCGGCCTCTCCGGGATCCGTCGGACCGCAGATATCAAAGACTTTTTGAATCGCGCCTTCGCCAGTGAGGACGATGGCGACGATCGGTGAGGACATCATGTCTGCACAAAGAGACGGGAAAAATGGCTTATCTTTGTGGTGCGCATACCACTGATCGAGGATTTCTTGGGTCATCCGCACCATTTTGAGGCCCGATACGACAAGCCCTGCGGTCTCAAAGCGCTTGATGACTTCTCCAACGATATGCTTCTGCATACCATCTGGTTTGATAAGAACAACTGTTTTTTCTACCATAGAGATTCCTCCACTGTTTCATTGGGGGCTAATACGATATCCCAAAGACAATGGAGTTATTATGCAGGATTGAAGCGCTGTGGATCAAGCCTGAACTAAAAATGCGAAGAAATACGCCCGCTGTAACGCATAAGTATAGACGTTCAGATTCTACACGCCAATACGCCTCCATGATGCCTCGACAGCCTCACTAATCCTCTTCTATACCAACCACAGGGACGCGTAGACACACATATTTAGGAAAGGAACATATGCCTATGGGTGCAATCGCTGAACGAGGGGCGCAACACGGTGTAGGACACGGAGGACTCGAACGACTTTCGCAATTCTTCCAACAAAGGAA
>CAZQGM010000195.1:0-2299 GCA_964592885.1 uncultured Gammaproteobacteria bacterium | reverse complement strand
TTAAATCCTGTATCTCCAAGGTTCAGTATTTTATCCATATCCGCACCTAACTCTTTGCAATAAACTTTTGCCTCAATAATAGCCTGTTCCAATAATGCCAGTAATTCCTCAAATTCTTTTTCCGTATACTTTGTGGGTGCCTCATCTCCGAGAAGATGAATTTCGTCTCCTGCACCAGCAAACCTCAGTGTAGTTGGGAATTTGATTTGATCGGCATCAAATGCACCTGCTGATATATGGTGTTTCATCACGACAAGGTTATATGCATCGACACAGGTATTGACGGTATACAATCCTTTTTTGAGCGCAACGCGGCGAATAAGCGCTTCTGGCGATGGACGGCGGCTATGCCAATCGATTCCCATAGCTTTATAAAGCTTTCGATAACTTTGAAGTTCTGTAAATTCGTTTATCGCATCCGTCGTGAGCGTTTCCATTGACGAGACAAGTGCAAGTTTCTCCGCTTCCAATTCTGGATTGGTTTTTGTGACGGTGACACCTTTGAGAAGTGCTACTCCGACTGATACGGATGGAAATGCGCTTTTGAGCTTTTCATCAATCACGAAAAAATCCGGAACTGAAATAGGCTCTACAATTTTTTCCGCTTCGACTTTTTGTTCTGGTCGGAGTGTCGGGAATGGAATCACTTCTCGGATGGCCCAGGTGTTGGTCAGAAACATGACGAGTCTATCGATGCCGATTCCTATGCCACCAAGTGGCGGACATCCGTGCTCAAGAGCTGTGAGGAAATCTTCATCAAATGGCTGGGCTTCTGCATCCCCTGCTTTCATATTGCGCTGCTCGCTCTCAAAGCGATCACGCTGTTCGAGTCCTGATACGATCTCACTCCATCCATCACAAATTTCTTTTCCGCCTACGTATCCTTCAAAACGCTCGACGCGTCCTGGCTTACTGCGATGCTCTTTTGCAAGCGGACTCACTTCTCGTGGGTAATCGATGACCCACGTCGGTTCGATGAGTTTTCCTGTCACTTCATGGTCATAGATAGCAAAGAGTGCTTTATTTTTCGACCAACTCCCGACGACAGATACACTATATTTCTCTTGCAGACGTCGAACTTCGTCATCTGTCAGAGATTCCCAATCAACTCCCAGATATTCTTTCACGATTTCGTCTACCGTCACTCGACGCCACTTTCCTGATAGATCTATCGTGTGTTCACCGATATTGATTTGGTACGTCCCATTTGCAGCCTGAGCTGCCTCTTTGATGAGCGATTCTGTGAGATCCATGATGCGATGATAGTCTGCATATGCTTCGTAAAACTCCATCATCGTAAATTCTGGCTGGTGCGTCAGGTCGATTCCTTCGTTACGAAAATTTCTGGCAATTTCAAATACCCGCTCATACCCACCAACCATAAGTCGTTTGAGGTATAGTTCAGGTGCAACTCGAAGATAAAACTCGGTATCCAGAGCATTCATGTGGGTGGTAAACGGTTTTGCATTTGTCCCACCGTACAGGGGTTGTAGTACCGGAGTCTCTACTTCGTGATACCCTTCGTTCCAAAGAAATGTTCGGATTGATCTCTCGATATTCCACCGGGCATCCAGAACTTTTTTCACTTCGGGATTGAGAATCATGTCCACATACCGTTTGCGATATCGCTCTTCGGTATCTTTAAGGCCATACCATTGATCAGGAAGCGGACGAAGTGCTTTGTGGACCATGGTGACAGAGTCAGCAAATACTGAAATTTCCCCGGCCGATGTCGTACCAACCATGCCGCTTACTGCGATAAAATCCGCGATATCAAGCTCCTCCAAAAGTGCATAGTCGGTTGCTTTGAGCTGATCTTTTTTGCACACGATTTGCATTTTTCCACTCTCATCCTGAAGGTCAAAAAACTGGATCTTTCCATGCCCTCGGATGGACATAATTCGCCCAACGACCGAGACAGACGAGTCTGGGCTTTTCCGCGCATCTGCAACTTTGTGTGTACGATCGACAGTCGGCGGGTATGGGTTCACCCCCATCTTTTTGAGGTTTTCGAGTTTTGTAATTCTGGCGTTTCGTAGATCAGTCATTGTTGGCATATGTCTCCTATTATAAACAAAACCGTTATCAACCGATACAGTTTTTTTCATCTCCGCCTACAAAAAACCCCGCTTTGGTGCGGGGCTTCTTTTATATTTTTTCGTATGTGTTATTCGATCTCGACTACTTTATATAAAATCTTCCCCGCTGGGGCGGCGACTTCTGCTGTCTCGCCGACCTTCTTACTAAGTAGCGCTTTCCCTAGTGGTGAAGAGTGAGAAATCTTTTTCTGCATCGGATC
>CAZQGM010000194.1:0-2301 GCA_964592885.1 uncultured Gammaproteobacteria bacterium | reverse complement strand
GGGTTATTAACCTCTAAAACGTATCGTGAGGAAGTCAAAGCTCAGCATGTGCCAATGATTACCGAGGAACAGTTTTATCGCGTACAGGCGATTCTGGACGGCAGGAATCCCAATAAAGTTGCCCTAGCCAAAAGAGTTCACTCTAACCCAGATTTCCCATTACGAAGAATTGTTCGATGTAAGGAGTGTGGCACGGGGATGACTGGTGGCTGGAGCAAAGGTCGCCATGCAAAGTATGCCTACTATCGTTGTGGTGGTATTTGCAAAGGAGTTGCAGCCAAAGCAGATGTCTTGGAAGGTTCAGTAATTGAGACGCTCAAAGAGGTGACACCTAAAAAAGAGTGCCTTGATCTATTTATCGCCTTTCTATATCGAACCTATCACACACGTCTGGCAAGGTTGCAGAAAATTAAGGGTCAGGCAGATCAGGAAATAGCAACTCTGAAAGCACTCAGACAAACACTCGTAGAGAAGAACTTAGCAGGTGTGTATTCAGATGAGGTATTTAAGGAGCAAAATTCTGTAGTTGAGGACAGAATGATTAAGGCTCAGGTGGTGAAAAATGACGCCACAATTGATAGATACAACATCGATGATGTAACAACATTTATCAGGACTTTACTTGCAGATTTAGGAGAAGCCTACAAAAGATCGAGTATCAGCCAGATCAAAGTACTCTTGGGTTCAATCTTCCCCTCAGGACTAGCTTGGAGCCAAAATGGTACATTGAACCGCGAGATTAGCCCTTTATATCAATCGATTTGCACCTTTGATAACGGTACTATCTCTTCTTGTGCGTACGAGAGGACTTGAACCTCCATGCCTTGTGGCACAGCCTCCTCAAGACTGCGCGTATACCAATTCCGCCACGTCCGCATGAAATATGATTATATCTACTTTTTCGTAATTACTCTAGCGAGGAAAACTTTAATCAGCCAAATCAGCTTGAGGAAGATCTTTCGCTTCGCTCAAGATGACGATGACCGAAAATGCTGTTGCCGAGCTAGGATTCCCTTCGATAGACTCAGGGTAAACTCCTCATCCTAGCGAATTGTGTTGCCGAGCTAGGATTCGGACCTAGAGTCGCGCTGATCCAAAGTCAGGCGTGTTACCATTACACCACTCGGCAATGTATTTACTGTTCATTGTTAAATGGTTAAATGGTTACATTGTTACAGATGAAGTCGGTGAAGCGATATGTACGAATGTAACAATTTAGCAATGTAACAATTTAGCAATGTATCAATGTAACGATCAATCATTCTTGAGCGGCGGAAGGGACTCGAACCCTCGACATTCTCCTTGGCAAGGAGGCATTCTACCACTGAATTACCGCCGCACTTCGTCACCACTATCTTTTATGTTCATATCATATCGTCTTGCTACACAATGTCAATTACGTGTGCCGAAACTAGGATTTGCACCCAGATAACATGTTTTTCAGACATGCGCCTTGACTATCTCGGCCATTTCGGCAAATTAATTCCTGATCATTTTAATGAACAAACAGCATAATAAACGAACCAACGTTCACCTACGTTTGTAAATTATACCATCTTTGGCTCTGAGCGCTAGACGTAATATTGTCCTCGCCCTGTTACATGGGAGGTATTACGATACACTTCAACGCTTATGTCACTCGGCCTCAGGAGATAATCGTATTGTTCCGATTGGTATCATCCAGTCGGGTTCGATCGTCCATATAAGTTCAGGATGGCGTCGAAAATGCTCAACATACCGTGGAGCGGCAAGCGCTATAAGCACGGCATCGGTGTATTGTTTCATTGCCTCATCACTTGCACGCTCTAAATCAGGACAGGAATCTCTCGAACTGATCACGATGCCAAGTACGTTCGGATCATCCGTTTTCACTGCCATGATAGGCCAAAGACTACAATCAAGGGGACGATGTTTATAAACGCCACAGTACGTCGTTTCTAAATCATATAATGGGCAAACATATCCCCCCTCAGGGGATGGGATAAGAGTGATTTTATAGGCAGTTTTCGCTTCATTGAGCGGCTCAAAGTGTTTCGTATCGATCTTTGGATATATTCGAAGTATCGTCTGTAATTCTTCATGAGATAGGACTGGGCCTATATATCTGTCTTCCTCTTTGAATTTACAGCACGAACGACAGGTGAAGCACGATGCGGATTTGGTAATTTGGTGCATACTGTGGACGATAAGGGATTCGAACCCCTAACCCCTTCGATGTAAACGAAGTGCTCTACCATTGAGCTAATCGTCCTTTGTCAATCTATTTACTTGTTTTGATAGTCGTTTGCCTGCTCTACTCCG
>CAZQGM010000193.1:0-2315 GCA_964592885.1 uncultured Gammaproteobacteria bacterium | reverse complement strand
ACCCGGATGTGAATGTCATTGGTGTCATCGCATCGACTGAAAATATGCCATCGGGAAAAGCGATTAAACCCGGCGATGTCGTATCTGCGATGAACGGAAAAACGATCGAAATTCTCAATACCGATGCAGAAGGTCGAGTGGTACTTGCTGACGCCATGAGCTATGTTGGGAAGAAGCTTCGCCCTGATGTCATCATCGATTTGGCTACCTTGACGGGTGCGTGTATGGTGGCTCTTGGGGAAACGTATGCGGGCGCATTTTCCAATGACGAAACACTGTATGGATCTTTTATGCATGCGACGCACGAAACGGGAGAGAAATTTTGGCGATTACCACTTGTAGAAGAATACAAAAAAGAGCTTAAAAGCGATGTGGCTGATGTCAAAAATACCGGCTCAACCAGATATGGGGGAGCGATCAATGGTGCACTTTTTATCGGTGAATTTGTGCCTGAAGGGGTCCCGTGGATGCATCTAGACATTGCTGGGCCTGCATTTGCCGAACATGCGGCACCTTTGACGCCTATTGGTGGTACGGGATTTGGTGTGACGACGCTTATCCGGTACATCAAAAACGAGGCATGATGCGTTAGACAAGTAAAAGTAACGCAAAGAAAAGTATAGCGATAATTTGTGTTGATATCCCGAGGAGAAACGGTGCTCGTGTATGAAACACGTTTGTAATCTGTCGCACGGAGAAAAATATTCTCTTGATCACTGAATCATGACTACCAACGGCTGTTTTTTCCGATGACGCAAAAAAGATATACCATGGCGCTTCAAGCCAATCCGGAAGTTCGGATGCGACGACCGCGCATAAAAGTGTGATATGTGGCGCGTGACTCGCAAAAAGAATATATGTAAGCGTCAGTCCAAAGAGTGTTTCTCCTATGGCAATTGCCCCAGTATACGCTTTACTTCGTTTTTCCCAGTCTGTCCCGAAGTCCCAGTGTGGCACGCTATCTAAGAAAAAATGCGATGTGAGGCTAAGAGTAGATGCCGAAAGTGGATCGGGGACGGCTGTAGCGATCATTCCGGCGACCAATGCATGGACAGTTGCGAGCATAGTATGACGATTGTATCACGTGCTATACTGCCTTTTGTATGTTTGCGAAAACTAGCAAAAAACTCGAGGTTCAGCCGTCTCTCATACGGAACATTCCATTTATCTCTCTTTCTATCGGTCTTTTGACCTCGCAAATCGCTGCAAACTTGACCATTTTTCTTCTTGGGCTTCTTATCTATAGCCGCACAAATAGCAATGCTGCTGTATCTGGTATTTTCATGGCCCACGGCGTGCCCGCGCTCATATTTGGACTCATCGCTGGGGCCATTGTCGACAGGATTGATCGTAGGCAGGTCCTCATCTGGGGAGGGATCATCCGCGCACTTCTAGTTGCGAGTTTGCCATTTTTACTAAAATCGCCAGCAGCTGTCTATCTGGTCGTTTTCCTCAACTCCATGCTCTCGCAGTTTGTATACCCTGCACAGGTGCCGATGGTTCCCAAAATTGTCCATCCATCAGATCTCGTCACTGCAAATAGCGTTTTTTCATTTGCGTTTTACAGCAGTATGGCCATTGGATTTATCGGCGCTGGGCCACTCCTCCGGTACACAGGAGAGACTGGCTCACTCGTCATTATGGCGGTATTTTATCTGATTTCGGCGCTCACGACTGCATATCTACCTAAAGATGGCGACATGAAGACATTTGTTCGCGCGATCAAAACCATGGATCTGCTGACGATCCTCACGAAGGTCGGGGATAATATCATGACTGGTATCCGATACGTTCGGACGACTCCGGCGTTATTTGAAAGCATGATGCTTCTAACCGTGACACAAATCACATTTGCAATTCTTGGATCACTTGGACCCGGATTTGCTGACACAATCATGGGTATCGACGTACTAGATGCGTCTCTTGTCATGATTGGGCCAACAGTGGCAGGAGTGCTCGTAGGATCTGTGTGGGTCGGGGCAGTTGGGTATGCATACTCTCAGCAAAAACTCATCAATGTGGGTATCGTGTCAGCTGGTGTCGTACTTTTGTGCATCTCACTGACGGTATATCTGAATCGCTTCACCTCTTTCTCATGGTTATTTGCTGACTGGGTCATTGTGCCACTTGAACTGTTTTTATTTTTCATCTTGGGAATTGCTAATAGTTTTCTTGATGTGCCAGCAAATACGATTTTGCAGCATAGTGCCGAAGAATCCATGCGAGGAAAAGTCTATGGATTACTTGCTGCATCGGTCGGGGGTATCGGGATATTGCACGTGCTTGTGGGTGGCATACTTGCAGATACCATCGGG
>CAZQGM010000192.1:0-2369 GCA_964592885.1 uncultured Gammaproteobacteria bacterium | reverse complement strand
CCTCTATACAGCGGCGCTTGGTCAAATCCACTATACACAGTATTCAGTGGTCGTCCTTCTACAGCAGCTTCAGCCCATGTGGGCCATTGCGGCAGCGAGAGTTCTTTTGCATGAACGGCTGACAAAACGATTTCTTCTGTGGGGCGGGAGTGCGCTTATTGGTGCGTATTTCGTCACATTTAAAGATCTCACCGTGAATTTCTCAACTGGGGAGGGCACGTTCATGGCGGGTCTTTACGCCCTTCTTGCTGGTGTCATGTGGGGTACGTCTACGGCAATCAGTAAATATGTCTTGCGTTCGATATCCTCAGAGCTGACGACGTTTCTGCGGTTTATCCTCGCGCCCATATGGGCATTTCTGATTTTGGCAGGTACAAATCAAACGCAACTACTCGGTGCTGTATCTGTTGGTCAATGGGGGACACTGATCCTCATAACCGTTTCAACGGGTCTCGTGGCGATGCTTCTGTACTACAAGGGTCTACAAGGTACTCCAGCACGAGTCACGACTATCTGTGAATTAGTGTGGCCAGCATCAGCAATTGGCATCGACTACTTCGTCTATCATCGTATGGTTTCATTTACGCAGATCCTCGGGATACTGCTCGTACTCGTGAGCCTCAATCGTGTTCTTGCGGAAACGAGAAAAGACATATCTACAGGTTAGCTTCTAAAGTCATGTGATCGAACGGCCATGATGTCATGACCCATCTGTTCGACAAGAGCGGCAATCGATGGAAATTTTCTCGATGGACGCAGATATGTATGAAGTGTGACTACCAATGTCTTGCCATATATATCGGCACTAAAGTCGATGATATGTGTCTCAGAGAGATACTCAGTTTCACCAAATGTTTCTGAGGGCCCAATAAATGTCGCGCTTGGGTATGTGTGTCCCTCAAACACCACCGTTGATATGTAGACACCGTGTGGGACTGCGGAATGTATGTGTAGATTTGCTGTCGGAAAACCCAGCGTCTTTCCTCTGTGGCGTCCATGAATGACCGGACCAGCATACGTATGGAGTGTCTGCATAGATACATGTATACCCCATGGGTACATAAATGTCGATTGTTTGCTACCATAGAGTATGGTACCAGGAAATACCTACTCTGAGGTTTTAGTACACCGTATTTTTTAGCCGAGCACTCATATGCAAGTCATCCAATTGATTTTGCTATCATCAATATTTTTTGTCTCCGGCTTTGTGACGATGGGGATGCAAATTATTTGGCAACGGTATATCCAGTATGGTGTAGGAGGTGATGTCTATGCCTCGACCCTCATGCTTTCCACGGCACTGGTCGGCATAGGACTTGGGAGCGTCCTGTCAGGGTATATACCAAATCGATTCGTGTGGAAATGGTATGCACGTATCCATGGTGTACTTGCTTTGTTTGGCTTTTTGAGCATCCACTATAGTCAATTTGCATCAGGTGTGTCGTCCATATTCTTTCGCATATCCGACGTCTCTTCCCCAGTGCCTCTTGTCGGGACAGCTGCAGTATCTGCCCTTGTATTTTGTCTCCCTATGATTGCCGTCGGGGTATCAATTTCTCTTATGTATCGAATTGGCCATCTTCTGAAAGGTAACACGTTTCCATCGCTTACATATGGGCTCTGCTTGACTGGTTCAGCAGTCGCGTTGATAGGGTTTCCATTATGGTTTTTTCCAATTGCTCCACTACACACGCTCATGTTGACGCTTGCCTTTGTCTCATGTGCCGTATGTGCACTCGTCATCGTGCCCCTCAAGATGAATTCTGAGTCTGATATACGTGAAGATGGTACTTGGTATGACGTATCGCCAGCGATAAAACAACTTGCATTTTTTTCCATGTGGTCAGGAGGCGTGAGTTCTCTAGTCGAGACCATGGCTATCCGCATATATAGCCCGGTCTGGCCATCGTCAGGATTTCATTACCCGTTTATTGTGTTTGTGTTTTTACTCGGATATGCGATTGGTTCAGCTCTGTCCCTTATTCTGTTTGGACGATCAAAACAGCCCATCTGGCGCCGTATAGGATACGTGGCCGGGGTGGCCATGTGTGCGCTCGTATGGCTCTATGTGTATAGAATACCGCTTGTGACTGTCGATTTTTGGTCCATGTTTCGCATGTATATCACTGCGTTTTTACCATACGCTACGATTCACGGGATGATTTTCCCGCTGATACTTTCAGAGTCGGTAAAAACGTCCGGTCATACCCAAAAAAACATAGCGACACTGTTTGCCGCAAATGCACTCGGCACACTTGTATGTGTTTTTGGATATCAGGTGATACTGTTAACGCTCAAAAGTAGCGTTCCTGCCATTCTTACCATCATTGGAAGCTATGCGTGTATATTTTTCTTGGCGTTGCCACGAA
>CAZQGM010000191.1:0-2386 GCA_964592885.1 uncultured Gammaproteobacteria bacterium | reverse complement strand
TATGCCATGGTTTTTGGGTAACAGTGCATCAGTATCATTTCTTTTTCGCGATTCTTGGACTGGCACAGGAATGATATTTCTGATCGTGTGGTCACTGGCTCTCAAGGGGGTGGCGTTGTGGCATGCGAGCCGTCGAAATGAAAAAGGATGGTTTATCGCGATTTTGATACTCAATACTGTTGGAGTCATCGAAGTCATATATCTCCTTTTAATCGCAAAGGTCTTTGACACGGTATCTGTCGATTCTCCGAAACTAATCACAAAAAAACGTGCTTCGCGTGCGTCAAAAAAACGGACATCAAAAACTCGCGCTTAAGGCCCGTTTTCTATATCGCTTGTATGGCATCACGAAAAAAACCTTCGATAGCTATGATCCAGAAAGCGGGTACGTTTTTTCGGCATATATCAACGTTTATCACCCTCGGCGTGCTGGTACTCCTTTTTGCTATCGCTGTATGGTCAGTGATTCGGTTTAAAGAGCGCAGAGCGCTCGGTGCACATCCTGCTATCGGTGCAGTACGTGGAGCTGTGAATGGGGCATCGTACACACAGACAGCGATTGCGCTTGACCATACGCTTCTCTCTCCTTCCGCGATACGGTTTTTGGGGTTTGCTGGTGACAGAATGGGTGGGTCAACTGAATCAGTGTTGGGAGTCGCAACCGAGCCAGTATCAGCCCTCGGTCGGTGGCAAGAAATTAGGGAGCGTGATAGCTACCTCTTCAAGCAGTGGAGCAAAAAAACCCAGGAGTATCCCCTATTTGCTGACGTCTATTTCCGTGCGGCGTACTATGCAATACGTCTTGGAAACTATAAAGAAGCAAAAACACTTATCGACAATGGGGTACGGCTATCACCTACTTCCGATATTGCTCTAGCGTTAAAGGCACACATACCTCGGTGATCTTCAAATAAAGCTGTATGCATTTAGTGCATTGGCCCAAAATAACATCAGCAAAGGCTGATCGGCCTATGGCCGAAATAGCATGGTGCACCCCTCTTCGTCCCACCAGGGCGGGACTACGATGGGCAAAGCAGGAAACCCTCCTTCGCCAAGACTACGGCGGGCGAGGCAGGAAACCCGTCTTCGCCAAAGGCACGACAAGGAAATGTAGGAAAACGATGCTGATTCCTTTTGAAGACTCCCTTTAATTTTAGGTGAGAGCGTTACTCTGCTGGTGTTTCAGCTGGAGTTTCCGTTCCTTCGGCTGCTGGCGCACCCTCAACTGGTGCTTCTTCTGCCACTGGGGCTTCTACAACCTCTTCTTTGACCTTCTCTGCCAGCTTCACGATGATGAGGTCGCCGTCTGTATTAATCGTCACGCCAGGACCGACTGGAATATCTTTGACTTGTAGTTCAGCGTTGATAGTAGCAAGCGGTGAGACATCAATGATAAATTTCTCTGGAAGATCTGATGGAAGTGCTTCAACTTCAACTTCAAATACTAATGGAAGCAACATGCCACCGACTTCTTTTATACCAACTGGTTCACCAACGTATTCAAGTGGCACGTCGGCTTTGATCTTTTCTTTCAAATTTACTTTGTGAAACTCAACGTGCATAACTTCGTTTCGAATAGGATCACGTTGGATTGCAGAGATGAGAACTGGATATACTGATTTTCCGACCGAGCAATGGATAATCGTTGACTTCCCTGCTGTTAGAAGTGTCTTTATGAACGTCTTTCCATCAAATTCAATAGAAACTGATGGTTCGCCTTTGGAATAAATAGTCCCAGGAACGATCCCAGAGTCTCTGAGAAACTTCACTTTCTTTCCAGTGACTGTACGCGAATTAGCTAAAAGGGTGTGTTCACTCATACAAGCGTCCTAATCGAATATAAATATTTTTTGGCTCCGATAGAAGGGTATTGTACTCGAGTCTGCCCGGGTTTGCAAGCAAAACGGATGGTTCCATTTGAAATGAACGTGGTCTATATCCGCTCGGATAATCGATGGAAATCGCTGTTTTTGTCTCCCCTGTCCCCGGTTGCCGAGGAATGGATAGTTCGATCAGTCCCCCATCTGTCCCAAGCGCCAACGGGTTTACATGAGTAAATGATACCGTAATACGTGTCTCTGAACGCTGAGGTACTTTCAACGCTACCCCAATTGCGTGTTTATCTCCGAGGATATCACTTAATTCCCAATATGGTACAGAAACTGGTCCGTCAGATTTTATACGGCGTTCGATGAGTGTCCCATCGATAGATACAGCCACGTTGGTGCTTTCCACCGGAATATAAAATCGTAGATACGTTTGGTATCCCCCGGCATGAACACTATTGTCCGATGAATTTTTTATCGTTCGGGTCAGCGTCTCGCTGAGTGTCCCCCCTGTGCCCACTTCGATATGCCACGTATCTTCCCTTGATATCATGGTATTT
>CAZQGM010000190.1:0-2388 GCA_964592885.1 uncultured Gammaproteobacteria bacterium | reverse complement strand
GTAGATAGTAGTGATATTTTCGAAGGACATACACCGTCTATTGCAATTGATTCACTTGTTATGGATGTGATGTACGGGATTCTTGTATCCACTCAGAAGGAACAAGGAATATCTCCATCTATTGTGGTACATGGGTCTACTGTACATAGGTGCCTAGACAGATTACATACTGAATCAGTGGAGGAAGATAGACTACAAAATGGTCGGGAAGCGCTTCGACATGCAATTCGGTATGAATGGTTTACTCGGTGGACAGTAGGCGGTCAACCAATACCACCAGACACACAACGACTAGCATTTGCACTTATGATGGGTGAGGCGGATATTGACATCAAAATCCTCATGTCTACGCTTAGTGAAGAACTACTCAAGACGACAGTCCAAAAACTTTTATACAACATACCCGGTGCATCTCGTATGGCATGGGATGCTAGTAATACAATCTCATGGAGCGCCGATCCAAATCAATTTGATCAACACCCAACATCCTACCCGGCTTCAACAGTTGGAGCCGGAAACGTTGCTAATTCCTTGGTGTTTTATCAGGAGCCGCTTATTCGAGACCCTCTTTGGAATCGGATGCAAGCTCTCCGATTACAGCTTCATTCAATTCCGGATAAACCTGAGATGATATGGCTCCAAATACAGAGTGGCGTAGTTACACATGCAGCTAATTTTGCAGAAGTGTTTATTCCTACTGCAAACTGTGATATCACCAATTCGCCGTCTTGTATTGTGGATACACGAACCGATTCCGATTTGGCAAATTGGCAAACTGTCGTGGGTCAATTATTTACCGATCCGAACGATTTTAGTGCAATACGTATACCACAGACTTCTGTGGATACATGGAATGCTCCTCTACGATTCGGGACATACAGGAAAGAAAAAGGATTCAGTATGTATATTCACGATATTGTACGTTCATATCGTCGACTACTGCTCCGAAAAAAAATTCCAGGAACGATACAAGACTATGGCCGGTTGCAGTTGCAAACACGCACTCGGGGATCATACATTCCTCCTTCAGAATTGCGGCGTGCAAAAGATGATATAGCTCGTGGTGTTCAGGATGGAGGACTACCTACAATTTCCTCTGAGATTACTTTTCAGATGACAGCAGAATATGCATTGATGGCTGCATATAGACCGCTCAGTCTCGCAACAGTGCTTCATGAGATTCCCCTCCATCCATTGATCCAAGGCTTTGATGGACTAACTAATGAGGATATTCTCTTGCTTCAGGTAACAATAGCTGACACTATGCGAAAAAACTTACATTTGGGAGAAAAGGCAACATATGAAGAAATAGAACACTGCTATTTACAACGCCTGGGAAAACCAGGGATCGATGAACATAAAGATATTAGCTGGTTGCAGCTTCTTGACGGTTTAACAGCATGGACACATGCGATGGATGAATATAGAAGAAGAAAAGACCTAACGGTTCCGATGGGCTCAGTACTCGAACGATTTCAATGGTATTTTACCATGAGGTCAGCAATCGCTGTTTTTAAACCATTAGTCCCGGCAATGAATAATTACTTGGCCCAAGATCAAGCCATGGCTTCATGAGAAGACGTCCTAGTCTCTTCCCCCCCCAACCACGCGTCTGCACACGTGCGTATGTACGAGAAGTGAGAACGGCGTATCACCTCTCCGGGATCAGCCGTTAACGCATGTCGCTGCTGCGACCGTATCGCCGGGGTTCGTAAATCGCATGAGGATCACGCCACTTGTGGCGCGTCCAAGTCGCGGTACTGATGCCAGAGGTAACTTCACCACCTGTCCTTTGGTGGATGTGATGACGACCCCATCTGACTCTGCAGGGACGATTTGGGAGACGATCACTTTCCCTGTCTTGTCTTTCACATCAGCAACCTTGACACCTTGTCCACCGCGTCGCTGACTCGGGAAGTCAGAGATCTTTGTCTTTTTTCCGATGCCGCGTTCCATGATTGTGAGGAACTCTCCCTCTTTGTTTTCTGGATTGATGACATCCATGGATACGAGATGATCAGTGGCTCCCATGAGCACTCCCCTCACGCCCATCGTATCGCGACCTGTTGTTCGTACTTCGCTTTCATTAAATCTGATAGATTTTCCTTCATGGGTCACGAGAAGTACTTCATCCGTACCGCTTGTGATTTTCACCCATATGAGTTCATCGCCAGCTTCGAGTTTGATCGCGATCAAACCATTTCTCCGGATATTTTCATATTCGGAAAGCTTGGTCTTCTTGACGATGCCTTTTTTCGTCGCCATGATGATAAATGCGACACCATGATCTTTTTGCTCTTGGCGCTTAAGAGAATATGAAAGGATCGATGTCACGCGTTCTGTGCTTTCAGTATTGATGACATTTACGACTGCTTGCCCTTTAGATGT
>CAZQGM010000189.1:0-2392 GCA_964592885.1 uncultured Gammaproteobacteria bacterium | reverse complement strand
TCGAACAAGTCGTTGGGCGATGATGAGATTGAGTGTTGATGCGACGAGAAATCCTTCTGCACCCATGTCTAAAAATCGTGGGATTGTGCCAGCCGCGTCGTTTGTGTGGAGTGTTGATAGTACCAAATGTCCGGTCAGCGATGAATGGATGGCCATCTCAGCTGTTTCTTTGTCGCGGATCTCACCAACCATGATGATGTCCGGATCGTGCCGCAAAAGTGATCGAAGACCCGCTGCAAACGTGAGACCTGCTGTAGGATTGACCTGAATCTGGTTGACGCGCCTAATCCCATACTCAACCGGGTCTTCGACAGTGCAGATTTTTACAGCTGTCGTGTTGAGGATATTGAGGACAGAGTATAGGGTCGTCGTTTTTCCTGAGCCTGTTGGGCCAGTGACGAGAACCATACCATGTGGTTTTTTGATATTTGCTTTTACTAGGTCCAGATTATGTCCGGTGATCCCTAGCTCTTCAAGCGACAGGGCGCGAGCCGATTCGGGCAATATACGAAGTACGATATTTTCTCCGTAAAATCCGGGCAATACAGACACGCGAAGTGCGATAAATGAGTCCCGAATCTGAAATTTAAATCGGCCGTCTTGAGGGATACGATGCTCGTCTATTTTTAGTTGTGACAGTATTTTTATGCGGGCGACGATCGCGGTATGAATCGATTTTGGAAGTGACAGCATATCATGGAGTATGCCATCGATACGAAATCGAACGAGAAAATCACTTTCCATCACCTCAAAGTGAATATCTGATGTGCCCTCTGCTGATGCATATTCAAGAATTGTATCGAGTGTTTTGACGACCGGCATGTCAAGCGCTAGCTTTTCCACGTCCCCTACGGCTGTTGTTTTTTTCGCGTTTTCTGTGATGATACTCGTAAATAAATCTTTGATATTCCGCTTATACTGACCTATGGCGGCGGCGATATCTGGGGTACTTGCATATGACACGACGAGTGTCATATTTGTCTTTCGCTTGGCAAATTCCCGAGCCTCTATGTCTGATGGATCCTCCATCGCTAGAAAGAGCTTGGAGCCATCACGAGCATATGGCACCATTTTAAATGACACTGCTGCTTCCTCGGGGATAAGCGATAGGACGGACCCTTCGATCACTTTTTTTCCGAGTTTTACATAGGACACTCGATAAAATTCAGCAATCAACTGCCCCAAGACATCTTCACTGATAAGCCCTCGATAAATAAGGATATCTGAGAGGTTCTGCTCAAGATCAATTGAGGTTTTGACTGCGGAATCAAAATCGGAGGGTGCGATAAACCCAGACGCGAGGATGGTACTTCGTAACTGTTCGGGCAGGATCATATGATAGTGAGACGTATATCCTACTCTCGTACGGATGCCCGAAGTTAGGATTGCGTCGGCACATCACCAAGATAGGATTTGATTTTCGCCACCATCTCTGTTGGCGAGATATTGGCTTTCACGATAAATTCAGTGGCTCCCATGGACTTTGCGCGATTAATCTCTTCTTCTGCTGCGAGATTAGAGTACAGAAGCACGGGTATATTTTTTGTCTCTTCAGCAGATCGAAGCCTAGATAAGACACCAAATCCGTCAATTCGAGGCATCATAACATCGAGAATGACTAACTGTGGGTGTTTTTCTTCAGCCAACTTCAGTCCATCTTCTCCATTTTCAGCTGAAAATACCTCATACCCATCGGATTTGAGTCGAGTTGAATAGATTTTGACAATCAACGGATCGTCTTCAATGATAAGGACAGTTTTTGCCATATTGTTATTATACGGCATGGCCGCCATCGACCGGAAGAGAAAAATAGAACGTACTTCCGGAGCCCGGTGTCGAGTCAAGCCAGATACTCCCTTCGAGATTTTCTATGATAATTTTTGATATATATAGCCCAAGTCCCGTCCCGCCGACCGGACGGCTATAATCTTTCCCTCCGACTTGGGAAAATTTCTTAAACAGTCGGAGTTGATCTTGAGGTTCGATACCTGAACCTGTATCGCTAATCGATGTGACGACCATCTCATCGTCTCGGTATGTTTTTATGGTCACACCACCCTGATGTGTGTAATTGATAGCATTGCCGATGATGTTGATGAGTACTTCTTGTACTTTGTCTTCGTCAGCTGCAACTGGCGGCACATCAGCATCCCCATCGTACGTCAATCCAATATGTTTTTCTTTGGCTGCTATAGCGAGCGTATTAATGACAGTATTGACGACTTGAGGGATACGAACTGTCTTTACGGTAAACGTAAACCGCCCTGCTTCGATACGAGAAATATTGAGAAGATTATTGACCAGACGGAGTAGTCGTTCATTTTCGTTATACGCTGCAGTTAGAAAATCCCTGGCATCTTTGGATATCTCGCCTGTATACCCTTCAAGGATA
>CAZQGM010000188.1:0-2401 GCA_964592885.1 uncultured Gammaproteobacteria bacterium | reverse complement strand
GAGAGATCAGATTGATACACGCGTCAAAGATCTTCTTTGCTCTCTGGAGGTGGCTAATAAATAACTGTCTAACTCAAGCTAAACTATCTATGGTGTCGTTATAATCATGATTGTAGACTTCACTCTTTTATCTCTTGGACATGGCTTGGATAGCTTCAAAGGCGGGAAGAAGGTCAGCTCCCGAAAGCGATGAGATAAGCACAAGATCGTTACCTGCCGCAAATGCCTGGTTAGTATGAAGAGCAAGTTCTTCAGGATTTTTCCCTAGCATCCCAAGATCATCAGTGATGAGTATGCCCTCATATCCTTTCGATCGAATCGCGTGGACCCAACGGGCGGAAAGAGATGCTGGCATAGTATCGACTGACGGATACCTACTGTGCCCCATCATGATGATCGGCACTTCTAGGCGGATTGCCTCTATAAATGGTATGGCCCCAAAGTCAGCCCACTTTGAAAGAGATTCGGTGAATACAGGAATGGAGTCATGAGAATCGATATCGGTGCCACCCACTCCCGGAAAATGCTTGACAGTTTGTTTGACACGTGATGTGCACCGCATGTAGCGTTCTACGTATTTTGCCACCTCCCGTGGATCTGATGAATACGCACGATATTTCATCACATCAGATCTATGAGTTGCTACGTCTCCAATCAATCCAAAGTTTATATCGACGCCTGCATTTGCGAGCATCGTATCAGTCTCACGAAGATATACACACTGCTCTTCATCGCGTAGCTTCGATAGCTCTCGTGCACCAGGGTTTGGATCGTCTATCACATGCCGTACTACCCCACCTTCCTGATCTATGGCGATTAGTAGCGGCCTCCCACTAAGTGATCTAATTCGTTCTATCTGGTCTTTTAGTGCGTCTGCAGTGTAGGTTCCTTGCAAAAATACTCCGGCTGGTCGAAGCATCTGGAGAACGTTTCGAAGCGATTCATCAGTATACTCACGAGGCTGAATTCCCCATATGATGCGTTCGTCATCAGCCTTTGGAAGGGTAATTATTTCTTTAGTATTTTGCATATATATGCGTTTGCTGGTATGTGTAATTTTTTGTTTCTGGATCCTCGGATAGCCACTCGTATCCATATACGTTGATATCGTGTGGGTGACGGCGACACAAAGGCACATCCCTACGACGAAATAAAAAAAACGTGGAGTCATACTTTTTTACTGGAGCTGGCGAATCACATACGATGCAACTGCGATAGCAGGGACCACAGAAAGAAGAAGGATGATGTTGGCAAAAAGGTACGTCCGTTTGACTGATTCGGTGGCGAGCGAAAACATCTCGTTGATGGGTTTTCCGACAAATGTCATACCAATGGGTGCATTATCGATATCTACAATAGGTTGGTATGTGCCGATATATGCGGTCATACCGATGTACGGAATCCCTTCATACGTTTTTCCATTTTTTAAAACCTCAGTTGCGATCGTTTGATCCGCAAGTGTCGTACCGATAAGCGATTGACTGTCAGGAAGCGACGTGGCCGCGATCCTATCCCCCCCGAAAATTGTACTCTCAAGTCCTGTATGATTTTTGATTTCCCTCACAAATGAACTATCGAGTGGTCGAATAACGAGTGATACAGCGGATACCTCAGCGCCCTGGCGTATAGGAACTGCTGATACGATATAGAGAGATGGCCCGAGAATCCCAGATAATCGCATGACCGATGCGATGTTTCCTCCTGCAACCGCTGCATTGATGATCGGCTGAAATGGCTGGATAGTACTAAATAGCTCCTCCTGATCATCACGGGCAATGTTGGTTCCGGTCGGTGTGACAAACATGAGTCCACGAAGCGATTTATTTTTTGTATATTCGTGTGATAGGGTGGTCAGGACTTGGGTATCGTGTATCCGGATTGCCTCAACGATGCGCGGGTCAAGCGATATAAATCTGTTGTCAGCAAGTGTCTCGCTTTTGATCTGTGCCATACCATATGATAGGACGCGGCTACTTTGTGTCACTTGGGACGATATTTCACTTGTGAGACTGCTAAATAATTGATGGGTTAGCACCGTCGTAGTCAGCACTGTGACGCTCACGACACCGATGACTGTAAAGACGACAATTTGGATTTCAAACCGGCGTAGTAGATACCACAATATCCACCGGAGCATTAGTAATAGTCCGATGAGAAATAGAATATGTTCCGCGATCCAAAGCGGACCAAATGGTTCAGTAATTTGCGTCAACGCCATATTTTGAAGCGTCGGCGCGATCCCAATGATCATATTAGCGAGATCAGAAAAGAAGAAAATGAAAAAAGCGATGGCAGGTGAAAGCAAGTGCCACTCGAGCCCTTCAGCCACGTGGATGTAATACAAAACGCCAAGAATTAATGATCCAATAGGTCGTAGGGCGGCAGTGATGACGCCGATTGG
>CAZQGM010000187.1:1431-2418 GCA_964592885.1 uncultured Gammaproteobacteria bacterium | reverse complement strand
TCCATTACGTCCATGCTATCGTCTGCTATTCGTTATTTGTCCCATGACCAAATAGATTATTTCAGAAGCGGGCCTTCTTTGAAGAAATTCATCCACGTATAAAATGCCTTCGGCTCGAGTGTATAGACTACTGATTTTCCTCGTTTTTCTTTTTTTACCCATCCCCCCTTACAGAGAATAGCAAGGTGATGTACGGCTAAATTTGGCATAATGTCGATAGTTGAAGCCAAGTCCATGAGTGTTTTCGGGCCAAATGAAAGAAGATAGAGACATCCCAAACGCACTGGATGAGCGAGTCCGGACGTTTTTTTAGCAAGTGCTGCAGTTTTTTCAGCTAAACGATATCCGGTCAACATACAATGCACCAATAAAAGAAGTACAGCTTCACGTGCGAAGCCGCGTTTGATCGAGTCAAACTCGACCAAAACCACGTTTGACGTGGCGCGGTGTCAGGACCAGGATTCGAACCTGGGCAGCCCGTTAAGGCGACAGTTTTACAGACTGTTGCGATTGTCCACTCCGCCATCCTGACAAAGGATGTGCTCTCCATTATACGAAATACCTATGGAATCAAACAATGGGAAAAGAACTATCAGTTGCTTTACATCTCATGCTCTTCTTTCGATCGATCAAGTTTATCCATTGTTCGATCAAGTACCGTTTCCAAATCTGTGCCAGTAGATTCTGCTAGACGAAGCAATAAAAGAAAGACATCGCCGAGCTCTTCTTTAAATGTCTCCGTGACACGGTTATTTTGCTCCTTGAGGCCCTTTTCTTTGAGATATGCCCGGATGGCCTCACCAACTTCTTCGACAAGATACAAAAGCACAATATGTGGATCATCTGCATGAGCTAATCGTTTCGTCTGTTCTGCTACTTTTTTTTGGAGATCAATAAGAGAGGACATATTATCTAAGTACCAAGATCCAAATCACAAGTTCCAAACAAATCCAAAATATTCAAATTCAAAACCGCTGACCCCTACTT
>CAZQGM010000187.1:0-1331 GCA_964592885.1 uncultured Gammaproteobacteria bacterium | reverse complement strand
GGTACTTGGTACTTGGTACTTGGTACTTGGTACTTGGTACTTGGTACTTGGTACTTGGTACTGTATTATACCTCATTTTTAGGCTCATGACACCCTATAGCATGTTCCCTCTTGCAAAGGGGTAAAAAACAGACGTATAGTGTTGACATATGGAAAACGAACACAACCTGCCTGACAAAGGCGATACATCAACCGTATACGTTATCGGAGCGATAGTCGTGGTCGCAGTCATCATTGCTGCCATCCTCTTGTGGCCGAAAAAGCCTGAAGTCGCCGCGCCAACTACGACACCTGAAGTAGCACAACCAGCTGTTGAGGAAAAGACGAATTTCACCAAGCTTACCTGCGAAAAACAGTGGTTTAACCCGGTCATCGGACTTCCAAAGTACTATCTCTCGGTTGAAGGTGGCGATATCAATTCAGTCAATGCAACAGAGTGTACATTTACATTGACAAACAAAGACAAAGTAGTCGTGACAGAACGGACAAATGCAGTATTCAAACCAGCTCCGGAACGGGGTGGAAGTACATTTATGTGTACGACCAATGCGGTAGAGTTGCCAAAGGGCACTGGTCCAATGACGATGACCGTCGTTGTGAAAAACGATCAGGGTCAAACAGCAACGTGTCCAGCGGGCGCGCTGAATCTTTAACACATTGTCGGAAACGACGTACCAAATATAACCCCGCCATAGGCGGGGTTTTTGGTGGCATGCTAGATCAAAATACGCGATACGAATAGAACGTTTGTACTCATACGAATGTTGTGTAGTAGTGCCTCTGTCTTCCGTCTTCAGTCTTCTACGCTCTCCCTATCTATCTTCTCCCTACCTCGCCTCGCAGGAGTCCCGCTTAGTGGGACGAAGGCGGGTCCCTCTCACTCTACAATTGCATCGACGGATCGACGAATCTGTCCGACTGTTTTAGCCACAATCCTTCCTGAATGATACAGGATCTGTTTGAGAGAATTTCTATCGCTCCCAAAACCAAACCGTTCGATTGGACGAAGCATCTCTGCACCACCAGCATTGTGCACGATCGGAATCGGTCGACCGGTCCGAGTATCGTAAAACATTCCCCCTGCAATTCGACACTCCATCTTTGCAGTCATTGGGGTAAAGTTAAATTGTTCGGATAATGGTTCAAAGCCATGCTGATAGAGGTGGTAGATCACAGCAGCCTGATCTATGCCGTACATATCCACTCGTTTCATCATTTTTTTGACGTCGATACAGAGTTTCATAAATTTTCCCGATGGACCAACGATGACACCGGCATTGAGTGAATGATGATTGACAGTCAACTTACGAAAATCTTTGGTTGGAATATCC
>CAZQGM010000186.1:0-2453 GCA_964592885.1 uncultured Gammaproteobacteria bacterium | reverse complement strand
CGTTTTTTTGATGTCCGCATAGCGAGAGTTCGGAGGATGTGTATGTATAATACGTTTTTCTCCGACGTGAATAGTAGAAAGATGGATAAGGGCAAGAATCGTCAGCGTGATGGAGATGCCGAGGATCCCACTCATACCCCAGGCTGAAAGTACGAGTCCTGATCCGACAGAGGTGATCGCAAATGAGATGCCCATCCCCATACCCAACAGTCCGTTGGCCTTGTCACGGGTCTTCTCTGGGACGAGAAGCGTGACGAGTGTTGGTAGTGCGATACCGTATATGTTTCCTGACACAACCCCCAGGAGAAGTATCACCACAAATGCCCAAAACGCTGGGCTGGAGACCGATCCAAAGGCCATTGATGGGAGGGACAGAAAAAGACCCAATCCCAAGCCAAAGAACGTGAGTGTCGCAATCCCGGAGCCGATCATGACCGCTTTTTTTCGGTAGTGATCAACAAGTGTCCCAAACCAGAGACTTGAAAGCATGGCAGCTACGAGAAACGTGCCGCCAACGATGCCAGTGGCGATGACAGATTTAGTCGCAAGATACGCCCAGTACGTGAGCCCAAACCATACGAAGTTATTTTTGGTCGCGACCACAAGTGTATTGGCAAGGAGTTGGTGAAACGTTTGCATAATGTATATATCTACTTGATTTACATCGTCATCTTCAAGCACAAGCGAGGACCTAGGTCCGTTACGATATAGTAGAGGAAATGAGGATCGTGGTAAAGAGAAAGATATATCGCTTTCTTATATAGAAATATCGGTAAAAATCAAAACAGACTTCATTTCTCGTACGATTCGCGCTGGTGTGTGCGTGAGATCTCCATGTTTCGTCAGTAGGCGTGTGTACGCAGGACGTTTTTCTTCTCCAGTGATGAGAAAAATTGAGGTATCCACGTGACGCAAAAAAGCACAGGTCGTTGTCACTCTCGACGGATAGGGATTTTTTCCAGTAGCATCATACGCAGCTACCCAGTGTGCTTCATTATCAAAAAGTTCACCAAATTTTTCCGGGTCATCTGGAAATGGCATCATACCTGATGTATGTCCATCGGGGCCCATGCCTTGTGTGATGAGTATGCGACCATCGGGATGTGTCGTGGACCATAATCTAAGTGCATATTCAAAGCGGATGGCAAGTTCCGAAGCGGACTCTCCACTATGAGGCCACGTATCGATAGCTGACGCACCTGCAGATAGCATTCTTGTACAGAAATCAGACGCTACCAGCTGTCGAAAATTTGATTCTTTCGGATTAGCTGTATAGCGTTCATCCAAAACACCGATGGTACATACTGATGCATCGGCCGGTATAGGCAGAAGATTGAGTATAGAAAATGCAGATCCACCCGAAAACAAACAGAGGGTAGGTATGTTGGAAGATATGGTATCAACGATTGCCTGTGATAGTGCGTGAGCAGCTTGAGCTGTCGCATCAGATGCATCAGAAGCCACATGAATTGTGTGTGTCATACGTTATGACCAATCGGTATGAAATACTCCGCTCATATCGGTTCGCTCGTATCCATGACTACCGAAGTAATCACGCTGCAATGCAATTAGATGCGATGATCGATAACTGGCTTTGAGACTATCGACGTAGAGAAGTGCGCTTGTCATACCTGGAAGTGGCATCCCGGAAGTGATTGTCTCTGCTATAAGGGTACGCCAGACTGGTATGCCACTACGTAGTGCTTCTACAAAAAGTGGGCTCTCAAATAGATGCGTAGTATCAGGATATGTGATGAGAGACTCGGTGATGATAGTCAGTACCCGTGCTCTGATGATGCATCCTGCTTGCCAAATGCGACTTAGGTCGGATGGATGGATATCCCAGCCATAGACTTCATTTGCTTTACTGATGAGCGCAAATCCTTGGCTATAGCTGACAATTTTTGATAGATAGAGGCTAACTCGGAGCTTCTCGAGCTTCTCCTGTTTTTCATGGGCTGAATATGTTGTCGCGGGCGATACAACTTTGTGATTGCTGTGTGTGGCGTTTGCACTCATAAATCGTGCATTCACCGCTTCAGTAATCGTTGGAACAGGAATCCCCAGTTCTAGGCTCATTTGTGATGTCCATATCCCTGTGCCTTTTTGTGAGACTCGATCACTGACCCGGTCAAGAAGCGGGCCCACACCACGGTCATCAGCTTTTCGGCAGATATCTGCTGTGATCCCGATGAGATACGAAGAAAGCTCCGTCGTATTCCACTGCTCAAACACTACGGCACATTCATCAGGCGTCATCCCTAGGTGTGAGCGCATATATCCATAGCTTTCGGCAATCAGCTGCATATCTGCATATTCAATACCGTTATGTACCATTTTTACAAAATGCCCAGATCCACCTTTACCAATCCACGAAACGCACTGTCCGTTTCCATCAGGAGATGGAGCGGCGATTGCACGAAAAAGTGGCTCGATAATCGGCCATGCCATAT
>CAZQGM010000185.1:0-2499 GCA_964592885.1 uncultured Gammaproteobacteria bacterium | reverse complement strand
TTGGGATCGTACGGTCCATGTCCCACTATACGCAACGGTATTTTCAGGAATCTTTCGGGGGGCTGTATACGCTTTTTTGGTGTCTCTCGTGATCGACTCATTGGAAGAGAAATACTCAAAGCGGTCGTACCCCAGATATATCTCCGGAGTCTTTGCAAAGTTTTTACCCTCCTCACGGACCACTGATGTCGTGTCTGGTGTCGATCCTGCTTCTCTCAGCAACGTCTGTATCATTTTTTCCGTCTCGTCATACTTCCCTTCACCAAAATGCGTATAACGAATCAAGCCATCTTTATCGATGAGATATTTTGCTGGCCAATACTGATTGTCATACGCGCGCCATGTCGCAAAGTCATTGTCCTGCACAACTGGATAAGTGAGTTTGAAATCTCGTAATGCGGCAGCGACGTTTTTCTCACTTTTCTCAAATTCAAATTCGGGAGAATGGACACCGATGATCACAAGGCCATCTTTTTCGTATTTCTCGTGCCATTGCCTGAGATACGGAAGAGTCCGCTGACAGTTGATACATGAATACGTAAAGAAATCTATAAGGACTACGTTTCCCCGTAGTTCAGAGAGCGCAAGAGGAACACTATTGAACCATACCCCTCCTGGTATGATCTCGGTAGCCTTCGGGCCTTTGGATTCCTCGATGGGTTTCATAGGAGCGCCGATTGACGATGGATCTACGGGTTTTTGATTCACGGTTTTAAGTGCGTCACGTATAATTTTCGTATCCTCAAATGCAGTCAGTCCTGTCCCATATTGAGGAAATGCCGTGATGATGTACGTCTGAAATCGTCTATCTACATTAAAATAAATCCCTATGGCAGTCAGCACCATAGCGACACCAAACGCTTTTTGTATGGCAGATGTATGTCGCACCAACCATGGAACTTTTTGTAGTGCCGTCGATCCTCCGCTAATAATCATAAACATAGGGATCGCAGTCCCGAGCGAATACGAAAGTGTGAGGATCACCGCCTGGGCAGTGACCTCGCCAGAAAGAGCAAGGCTAATGACAGATGCAAGTATCGGTCCCACACATGGTGTCCAGAGAAGTCCTATCGAAAAACCGATCATGATCCCACCAAAGAAGCCTTTGTTATTCTGACTTCGTGGGACAAATCGCGTGAGTGCACCAAAAAATGTTTCTGTTTGCTTTTGTAGAATCGGAACAAACAAACTCAATCCAAAAAGGATGAGCATACCAATTGATACGTACCGTACTGAGTCTGGCGATATACCACTCACTCTGACGATCGATGAAAGAAACAGAGTAAAAAAGGTAAAACTACTGATAAACCCCACTACCACCCCGATGGGTCTTCCCCGTCCAGACGCATCAACTGAAGACGACAGGATGATGGGCAAAATTGGCAGTATACACGGAGACAGGATGGTCACAAGTCCCGCTAAAAACGAAAACCCTATAAGTAAAAGCATATGCTAGTGCCCCCCCCTTATACACCTACCAACTATTACCCGTAATTACGCCTTTACTTTAACTTGGTCAGAAGATCTGCTGTGCTCCCACCATTCCACTTGGTCAGTTCTTTTCCTGTTTCATCGATCTGGACGAACGTATGCTGATATGTCACGCCGTACATAGTCGCAAGTGCTTTTTCATCGTTGTCTGTGTCTGTATCACCATAGTTGACACGAAATACCGTAAGATCGCTGGGTAATTGTGTGATATTTTTCTCAAAATCTGCATCCGCAGGTCTACACGTCGAGCACCAGTTTGCGTAGAAAAAGAGGACTTTTCTAGGAGAGGTATTTTTTTCAAATGCCTCTTTTGTATATGGTACATACCGATTCTCGCTACTATTTGTTGTCACGCCTTCGGTGTCGACCACTTCTTTTTTCATCATCGCGTCCGCTACGGGGGTCTCATCAGATTTCACCATGGAGCTTTCAAGAGTTATATCTTCTTTTTTTTCCATCACTGCTTCTGATGTGCTCATTTCGGGTTTCACCATAGAAGTAGATGGTGCTGGTACCTGAAGTGCATAATATCCAACTGCGGCAACGATGCCCAGTGTCACTACTGCGCCAATTATCTTCATATTCATAGATATAGGTCCTTTATATCTAAATAATATAGATAATTACCTATATATGTCAAGCAAACTAGGTACTCACTCAGGATAGGTGGATTGGCTCTCAAATGCGTAATACTACTATTCGTGGCATCCCCCACCACAACATCCGCCTCCACAACAATTAGACCCACCCTCGGCCTCTTCAACATCGATCTCTTCTCGCGTGCCGTCTTCGTTGTAGACATAGAGCTTTGAATCATCTTCGTCGAGGGTTTTGGCATGTGAACCATCACAGTATGGTTGGTTTTTCGATAATCCACATTGACAGATGTGGACGGTTTTTCCGTCAGATGTTTTTATTTCGAGATTTCCATGAGCTGTTTTTGTGACGAGTCGTGCCATATGTGTATCCTTTCAAGAAGCAATCAATACCCTCGTAGTATACATGAAG
>CAZQGM010000184.1:0-2510 GCA_964592885.1 uncultured Gammaproteobacteria bacterium | reverse complement strand
GCATCGCATGCCACATGCAACACAACAATACAGACCATACAAAACCAAGACCTTTCTCAAGAATACCGGATAGTAAACAATGAATCGTTTCCAGTCGTTGCAGTCCAAACGTTTACGAAATATCCAGGGTGGACCGCGTACGTCGATGACAAAGAAGCGCGCATACTGACTGCAAATATCCGATACCGAGGTGTCATCATTCCTCCCGGATCCCATACGCTCGTCATCAAAAATACATCACAGTCGCTCTCATACGGTATGTACGTAACATTTGCCACTGCTGCCAGTATCAGCTGTGTCCTCATCTACCTCATGCAACGGAAAAAATTGTGGTAAGGAAGCGCGCTCACTCACGAAATCATTCAGGTAAGGTCTGAGACGGGGAGTGGGGGATGGTGAGTAATCCTCGAGATGTCATAGACATATACGCGTCTGGACAGATCGTTTCGTAGGAGTCCAGGATCTGCGTATATGCCTGACTTATTTCCATGAGCGCGCGGTGTTTGACAAACATATCAGTGACACGGTCGCACTGTTTAGCCGCAAGCAAATACGTAAAATACGAATCATATAACCGATTGTTACCCGGGTCCATCTGTATCGCGGACTCGTACACGTCTGACGTTTTTTTTGCATCAGCGGCGCCTACTAAAAAATCTGCATACGTTGTTTTCTTTTCCGCCATAAACGATATGATGCTTGAAGGTAGCAGGTGTTTGTACGTGGCTAACATCCCACGCTGTGGATCATGGTACGTCGCAAAAAGTTTGTCATTTCTCGCTACGACATCCTCCTTTTTAGGGATCATGGTCATGACCGGGTAGTACCGCATGAGTAACCCATCAGGAATCCAAAATCCCCCCGCACTGAGATACATCTGCTCAGAGAATATTGCAAATTTACCCGTATTGAGAGCAAAAAAATCTGATACGTATCCTGGTAAATCTGCAAGCTTTGTATCGTCAGGAAGCACGACATCTGGGTACGTCTTTCGGATGTATATGCGATATTGCATCATTTGAAGAAGTGGTATTTTTACATACCGTATATCGGGCCTGACGCGCAACACGTAGTATGCAAAATCTCCGGGAAACTGCGGGACATCTGTACTCAGCATAACAAGTGCACCTTTTGGTACGTGTGCTAAAAGGTCAATGCCAAAATTCTCAACGGTCCTATCTATGCGTACATCCTTCAGTCGAGGGTAATTTATAAAAAAAGAGTATCCGGGCAGAAGCACTATGAGAAAAAAGAAAAATATCCGACCGATCATATAGCCCTGTACCCGCGCCAAAACAGCCGCTATTCCTATGCTGATTAAAAGCATCACATACTGATACGGAACGATAAAAAAGCGTTCGATCGTGCCTAAGTTAAATTCAAATCGAATATGGAAACCAGAATAGAAAAAGAAAAACACCCAAAAAAGAAACATACCTACGACATATACCCATGTGGTTCTATTTTTCTGTCGATACCAAAATACACCGATAACGATGAGTATAATTCCGAGAATCGTAATATCCTGACCCATGTAATGTAAAAATGCCTGCACATCAAGCATGCGCTCAACCATCGAATTACCGCTTCCACTTGATGATCGGAATGTGCCATACGCAGCACGGAAAAGCATACGAAAAAATCCTGGCAGTGTATTCGTTTGCTCCCAAAGAAATGCAGGCGTATACATGGGCAATACGATTGTATAAAAAAGTGGTATACATCCAATAAAAAATCCGACCCAAATTTTATACCAAGAGATGACTCGATCCCGGCTCCCAATAAATACGTCTTTCCCGTATAGAATTGCTAGGGGAATAAAGAGAAGTGAAGCTATATGATGATGCGTCAATGACAGCCCTGCCAAAAGCGCTAAGATCACCTGTTCATGGGTTTTCGGAAACCTTCCAAGAATTCTCACAGAATAATAGATGATGATCGCACTCATCATACTCAACATACCAAACACTTCAGGTACGATCGCATACAACCATACAGGATAGAGTAGACCATACCACACACCGACAGATATACCGATGTATACATTTTTTGTGAGATACGTACTGGTCTTTGCGACAAATACGACAGCAACTGCCATGGGAATTGATGAAAGAAATCCTACCCGCCACGCGACAGTTCCAAAAGAAATACCATGAGATAGTAGGGCTCCAAGAAGCGAGTAAAGAGGATATCCGGGAGGATGAGGCAGTCCCCAGGTGTAGGCAGCGCTAACAAGCTCTGATGAATCACCACCATACACACTCGTTGCCTGCATGAGTATGTATATGATGCTCATCCCGACAAAAAGCACAACGTCCTCGATCCGTATACACCCAAAAACCGTGGCGGGTATCCGCCACGGTTTTTTTGTGTTCACAATCATGTTGTCATGTTTCATGTGTTACTGGACACACCAGAAACATGTGCTAGAACTGGGATTTGGACACGTTCCTGTTGGAGTTCCACCATCCATTCCAAATTTAGTGTTGTTGTCAGCTCTAAATGATTTT
>CAZQGM010000183.1:0-2527 GCA_964592885.1 uncultured Gammaproteobacteria bacterium | reverse complement strand
CGTTTTTTTCAGCGCACGTGGGATATACATACAGAGTTATTGTACCATAATCGCGTAATTATCGTCAATATACTGACGGTAAACGCGCGTATATGGTTAAAACAACATCCTCTTCCACCGAATCACAGCAAATAGTTGGATATCTTCAAGCTCCGCTTTGAGATCATTGATGCTGGGCATGAGTATATGATAGCGCATTTTTTCGTCATAGGTGGAAAAATATTTGCTATAGGACTATAATGCAGCCTATGTCACCCATTGAAGGACCAAGAGAGCAGCACGTCGAGAATCTCTACGTCGACTATAAAATTATATCTGAAGCATATGCGCTCCGTCCTCCTGAACGTGGACTTGGCATCGATAAACTACACATCGAACTTCCCGATCGAAATCTAGACTTCACCTTAAAACAAGCGGTCCGCCAGACGCCAGATGGACCAGAAAAAATCGGCTGCGGAGATGCTGTCTGCATCATGCACCATACGATATTCTCTGGAGAGAAACGTATTATGGATATTGTTGGCGTCAGAACGAGTGATTTTCTCTCGCTATGTGAACAAGACCAAGAGTTATGGCAAAAGATCATCTGCGACCAAGAGATGATAGAGTGGGCATCGAGCAATGGTATCGAGTTGTCAGAACGATCATTACCTGATCAAGTAGCCGCAGACTTGCTTCGAAAAAATGTTGACGTCTGGTCGGATAGCCTCCAATGGCTATTTACTAATATACCGCAACATGATTATCGGACTATTCTTAGACTCTCTATAGATCCACGTGCAGCGCCATATCGTGAAGCACTAGAAATGTGCCAAAACGATGATTCTGTGATAGATCCACCATTTTCTAGTTTCATTAACTATTTACAGGTGACTGAGAATAAAATATTTGAACCACTGACGAACTTGATACAAATGGCCGAAAAAAAATACGGAATATCTCCCTCTATGGGACTTTGTGCAGATGTCCAGTCCCTCACCCTCTATCTTCACCCGTATAGAGACACAGCACGAGAATTTTACGAAACGTTTGGCCCGACTTCGCTCGATGTATCAGCACCGGTCGATATCATCTTTCAATTCAGAAGTAACGCCGATGCTCCTGTGCGACTGAAAGCTGGGTCATATCCTGGTCGAATCCTGGGGACAAATGCAAACTTATTTTTTGAAAATGCTACCGGTGCTGCAAGCTATGACATGAAATCAACCGGTGTCTACGTGATGAGTGGGGCACAATCTACTCGTCATATCGACGCGTATTATGACACCGATGATGCTCCGTACGGGATAAAACCGTTCACCCTCTCAATTTTTCCCGTCTCAATCGACAATCCAACGTATAGTTATCCTACTGATTCCATATCTCTCGAATTTTTCACCGATGGTGCCATGATACCGATTCCTGAGTTATATACAGTAATGAATGGCAGATATTATATCATTGAAGAACTCATGTACGCCTTATCCCATGCATACGATATGAAATATCGTACAACTCTCGAACAATTAATTGATAAAATAAAGAAAAGGACACGAAAATCAGCGCTTCCTATCATTCGAAATCCACTCATTCTTACGCTTCCTCAAGAACTAACCCAGGAGACATATGGGCATTGGATTCAAATTCAGGCGGATATTATCGGCATGCTGAAAGAGTCGGGATTGGCAGAAATGGGAGATCTTGCCCCCAGGGGTGACGATCTCACTGCTGGTTTACTAAAGATTAGTAATCGATTCTGAGCACCTGACATCCATAATCCTAGTCCGTATATTAGTTGTGTGTATCAACCAAAAATCTCACAGATGATCCCTGAGTAACGATTTTTCATCCATTCCAGATCGCTGTTCAGAATATTGAAACCAAACGGCTTCATCTTTCAGCCTAACGGCTTTACGAAGAAATAACCCATGTGAACTCGCAAGGACCGTCCTCGTAGCCTCACTTGTTTGCACGAAACTATAGGGATAGTCTGACATCTGCCTTTCATTATTCGTATACCTCCGTACATTCTCGCCTCTACCTAATATCCCGTATCGTACTCCTCAATAGTACGCGTACCACCCATACATACGCCCCCGTACAAATTTCACGATTCAGTGTGCCGCGCATTCTCGAGGGTAATTTCCGTAATTTCTGTAATTCGAGTATACTTCCCTCATGACCTGGGAAGAATTCCAATCAGAAGCGCTTTCACGTTTTTCTATCACCTGTGATCATGTGGTAATCGCGAAGCTAGCACTCTATGAAGAGATGTTGCTAGAGTATAACGAAAAGGTTAATCTGACGGCCCATCGAACGGCTGATGCCAATCGGGAAAAGAACTTTCTCGACTCACTAGCGATCGCGCCAGTGATACGTGCACACGAAACAAGAAACAGGAAACAGCAGCAAATTCGTCAATTTGAATCAGTTTTCTCCGTCCATCCTTCCCACATCTCCCAACCTATCCTCCCCCCATCTCCCAACCTATCCTCCCCCACCCTCCCCATCTCCCCCCTCGATCTTGGTACCGGATCTGCTTTTCCCG
>CAZQGM010000182.1:0-2531 GCA_964592885.1 uncultured Gammaproteobacteria bacterium | reverse complement strand
TTTGTGAAATCACTGCACGATCCTCAGGATTCTCCTGTGCAGCTAGTAGGTGATATTGTGGCATTGTGACGAGCAACAATCGTATATCGTATTTTTTGCAATCCTCGATTATCTCATCGAGATACCTACGATTATTTGACAGATTTTTCTGGACCATGAGCCCATGGAGAAATTTTATCCGTACGGCCGCAAATTCTTCGGAAAACGTTTCATATTTTGTCATAGGAATCAACCGTGCTCCATTTGATTGGAGACTTTCCTCACGTAAAAGCGGCTCATGGAACACAAGCGCTGCAAAGGCTTTCTGTGGCGTATATAACGAGAGTAGCGAATAGTTTTCCAATGCCAAAAGCGTCTCAGAATGTGATGGTGGAAGGAACATGAATCGTGTATAAAAATATTGTCGCCACGCCTCCCAGTCGTATGATGAAAAATCATACCAGAGCGTGTAATAGGAAAGTGGGAGCATGATCACCTTCAGCTTTGGGAATCGAGGAGCTATAGCGTGGACAATCTGTGCATCGTACCATAAACTTTGGCTTGCATTTGCGAGATTTATTCCCTTCACTGGCCAAACGGACGGATCGATGCCGAACTGCGAATGTGAATCGCCGATACTAACGATGACAGCATCAGTTTCATTCGTCATGAGCGAATGCTTCAGTATATAGCTGTTTGGAATTCTTGATAAAAGAGTTTCAATCCCACCAAACCATATGAGAATGATGATTGTCGTAAGAGCTAGGTGAATACGTTGTTTGTTTGTCATTATATTGCTCTAATATTGGAAATATATAAATTGCCGCGTTATGGGTGCACCAAAAAAAATGATCGCATGTATCAACAAGAATAGTCCTATGAATTTCAAAATATACGGCGCGCGCGATATTTTCACATACACCGAATGGATTGAATACATATATTCTGCACAGCTGCATGCGAGAATTGCAGCGCCCACAGGGACAAGCTGCATAGGAGTAATTGCTGATGTACCCGACTGGAGGGAAAATATGGCACGATATAATTGCATCGCATCCTCAAGTGTCGGTGCGCGAAATAGGATCCATACGAGACTTATGAGTGTATAGGTACCCATCCATTGGAAGATTCGTATTGGTGCTACAAATTGTGGTGGTACCTGTATTTTTACATAGTGCTCATATATTTTTTCCAACGAAAGCAGTACCCCATTCACCATGCCCCAGAGGATAAACGAATAGGTTGCCCCGTGCCAGATGCCGCTTATCGTAAACACGATAATGATATGTATTACGGTACGCATCATACCGTATCTATTTCCTCCAAGTGGGATATAGAGATAGTCTCGAAACCAGGATGTTAGCGAGTGGTGCCACCGTTTCCAGAAATCATTCATAGAGGTTGCCAGATAGGGGAGTGAAAAATTTTCGCTAAGCGAAAATCCAAGGGCTTTTGCTGTACCAAGCGCTATGTCTGTATATCCTGAAAAATCAGCATATATTTGTATTGAAAACAGGAGCGCCGAAATCCATACCGTCATCCCATTGCCGTAGACAGGAGGGTAAAAGATAGGATCGATGAGTATCGCGATGTGATCTGCAATAATCGTTTTTTTGGCAATCCCCCATAAGACTCGCACTGTACCTTCTACAAACGAACCGTAATTAAACGTGTGAGTTTGTTTTATCTGGGGAAGCAGATGGGCTGGTCGCTCAATCGGACCAGCCATTAGTTGAGGGTAAAACATGCAGTACAGTCCAATGACAAGCGGATTTTTTTCTGGAATCCATCGGCCGGTATACACCTCAATCAGATACGACATAGATTGAAATATATGAAATGACAAACCTACGGGAACAAGGATGGATAGCTGCTTCGGTACATAGACGATTGATACCAATCCACACAGATCTTCAATGATAGTCTGGAGCAATGGCAGATATTTAAATACTAAAAAAAATAACAGATGCATGAGTATCGCCCCGTAAAATAATCTACGTTTCTTGGTTTTGTTTGAAGCGTTCTGTATCCCAAGCCCAAAAATATAATCAATTGCAATGATGAAACCTAATAATAGAATATAGAGGGGAATATACGTCATGTAGATAGCGCATCCCAGGAAAAAAAGATATATGCGCTGGAATCGCTTCGGTATGAGGAAATACAGTACTGTCGAAATAAAAAATAGTATCAGAAAATAGAATGAGGTGAACTGCATAGTATCGAACACTATGATATTACCCAGGCAGAGCACTGTATAGGTAGTCGCTTTTATTAGCGAGATAGCGTATTCTTTTGACAATACTTGATATCAATATATACGGTGTATGAGTACAAAAACACAACTGATGACGCACGTAAGTGTGATACTTCCGACATACAACGAATCGGGGAATATCGTGCCGCTTTTGGTGGCACTTCAAAAGAATCTCCGAAATTATAAAGCAGATTTTCTCGTCGCGGATGACAACTCTCCAGACGGGACGTCAGATGTCGTACGGACGGCGAAAAAAAAGTATGCATGGAAAAATGTGACAGTCCTCACCCGGACA
>CAZQGM010000181.1:0-2579 GCA_964592885.1 uncultured Gammaproteobacteria bacterium | reverse complement strand
CCGATATTTCCGAGAGCAATGAGTGTATATGGGAGCAATGGTTCTGGGATAGAAAATTCATTTTTCACTTTCACAATATCAAAACTACCCACTTGCCGACAATGATATCCTAACTCGGTCGCCTGAAGCACGAGAGACATCACAGCAGCGCCAAGATCATACTGTGCCCATCGATTGACTCCATCTTTAGGCTCAGTGGGATCGTAACAGGAAATGATGATCACTGGAGCTGTACGAATCCATAGATTTCTTTCGGGCACACACGTAAGAATTTTTTCAAATGCTGACGTTTTGGATCGTATGACATAAAAAAACCATGGTTGATGATATCGAGAAGATGGAGCAAGTCGCGCCGCTTCAAATAGAGACTCAATGTCAGACTGAGGAATTGGCTTGGACAAAAATACACGGGGACTAAAACGCTTCGCTATGCTTGAGATGACCGGATAGTGAGGAATGGGAGTCCGTATTTTAATAACCATGTCTCTCAGATTTTCCATACGTACATGGTACATCCCTTGATCTACGAATTAAATAACCTACCAAAAACCTGTCTTAGATAATCGTTCTCCGGCAGTTTCCGGATCCGGGTAATCTCATCTGGATCCCCGCTTCCCCGACTACGCCTAAGGCTTCGACGGGCACAGCGCGGGGATGACACTGAGCTAGAATAGATGTTGATCGATGAGGTGAGCGCCCCGACATGGAGTGTTTGAAATAATTTCGAGCACCTCAGGAAGTTCAGCGAGTTTTTTTGTCAGTGCCTGCTCGTTTTCCTTTTCAATAATGAGATGAATATCCTGACCAGTATTGATGGTAAAGTACACTGGTAACCCTTCCGCTCGCCATTTTTTTGTAAGCTTCATGATTTGGAGTGTTCCTGGGGTCCAGTAGATAAGTGATGGCGTAGATGTGAGCATCACCGCATGCATTTCAAGTGCTTCGCTTTCAATCAGTTCTCCAAATTTCGTAAAATTTTTCTCCGCAAGTAGACGTTTTGCCATCTCAAGCCGTTCTTCCATATGGGCTTTTCGGAGTGGAAAAAAAGGACTCGTCCCGATGAGCTTTTGGCCGTCACTCGTCGCGACATCTTTGCGCCCCGTGCTGACGACCGCTACGACATCGAGAATATCCCAATAATCCACTGCGTGAAGAGACTGTGCATACGATGTGTCGCTTGTGTCCCCATCTACCCATTCCACAAATCCATCAGGAATCGATCGACATGCAGAGCCTGATCCCTGACGAGCGAGAATAGATAACTCTTTTTCTGAAAGCACGAGCCCGGCTGCATTTGATGCGGCAACCGTAAGCGCTGCAAATCCAGATGCGGATGACGAAAGACCAGTGCCTGTCGGGAAGCTATTTTTCGTCACGACTCGCGCTTTGGTCGTGATACCTTTTAGCGCTCGGACGCGATCAAGATGCTTGATGGCGCGATTGCCTTCAATCTCTTCTTTGATCCCATTGATCTCTATAGAATCTTCACTATACGTTTCATCAAATTCGACGGTCGTTGTCGTCGCAAGTCCGGACAAGTTCATAGACAGACTACCATTTTCTGGAAGTCTCAAAACTTCGTTTTTCCGTCCCCAGTATTTGACGAATGCGACATTTGATGGGGCTATGCTTGTTGATTTCATATGGATATTTCTATTATTACATTGTTTCTACTCTCACGCCTTCGACATTTGTTGGGATATCGATTACTTTTCCACCGACAGATGTGATCGCATCTGATACGGCTTGTCTTTTTTCTTCAGATACAAGCGCGATCATGCAGTCACCACCACCGGCTCCGGATAGCTTTGCCCCATATGCACCCGCGTTCCGAGCGGCATGAATCATTTCATCAAGCATAGTACTACTAACTTCGAGTTTAACGAGTGCATCTTGATCTAAATCCATATAGTGACCGACCGTTTTCCAGTTGCTGGTTTGAATTTCAGAGAGCGCCTTGGATACAAGGGTCCCAATATACGTATACACACTATCGATAAAATCTGGATTTTTTTCGGCTCTTTTAGACACTTCCCCCATTATCGTCACAGTATCAGCTTTTATTCCTGTATATCCGATTACCAGCGGCAATGAATCAGAATAAATTGGGAGAATTTCTTTTCCGCCGGTCACAAAGTAGAGTGTCCCACCATAAATAGCGGCTGCCACATCAAACCCTGACCCTTTGCCCTGTATATCAAGGACTGTTTTGTATGACAATTCAAATAGCTCTTTGTTTGATAGCTGCACCCCTGAAATTTCCGCCAATCCTTTCATCACACATACAGTCGAAGCCGATGACGAACCAAAACCAAATAATGATGAAAATTCTGATTTCGTCGTGATGCGCACTCCACTGGGAAGTGGATGGGTTGCAGTAAAGTTTTTCACAGCAATCTCGACAAATTTTGCACCTTTCGGCACGTCACCAACACCAAGATCAGTCATGGATTTTTTGTATCCATGCACATCGACATCAGGTGCTTCAAGTTCAAATGCTGGATCAGGTAATGACTCAAGCGTCGCAAACATGCGCTGTCCTACTGCTGCAACGATGCATGGCCGGTTGTATAAAACGG
>CAZQGM010000180.1:0-2593 GCA_964592885.1 uncultured Gammaproteobacteria bacterium | reverse complement strand
CGGACTAGCTGTCCGATGATGAGACTGTAGGGCCATATATACATCCCTATGACGCCGAGTGTTGTTGCAATTCCCATAGTTTTCCTCTGGTCAGAAACGAATGCATGCTCATCATAAGTGCGAGGATTGTCCCACGAATCCCATCCCGCCACCCTTGGTATACGATATAGTTTACGATAAATTTTCCGAGTGGGTATGCAATCACGTGCCACCCCGATACCCGTCGTCCTTCTTTGTAAAAAAGCGCGGCATCAAGTGTCGTATATCGATTGATATCACTAAGAAATGTGGAGACCGCTACATGTGGCGTATGGATGATCGGATGCGTTAGCTCGCCCACATCTCCTTTCACATCCCACACCTCATGAACCGATCGCGCCCATGTTCCAACACCAGCTCGGGCGAGCCTGAGAAATCTCGTTTTACTCGTCTCGCCATATAAAAGAGGCTTGCCGTATACTATGTCCTGACGCCGAAACCGATACCCGACACATGGTTTTTGTATCGCATCTTTGATTTCAGTCGCAAGACTGGGGCTAATGTATTCATCAGAGTCTACATACAGTATCCAATCCCCTGTCGCGATTCCGAGTGCAACATTTCGTTGTTGTGCAAAATCATCACCGAGCGGGTGGACATGCACCAATGCCCCGAAGGACACTGCGATGTCCCGTGTTTCGTCGCGTGATTCATCGTCAATCACGATCACTTCGTCGCAAAACGATATAGATTCGAGGCATTTCCTGATACAATCAGCGTTGTCGTGAGTAAGAATTACAGCGGAGAGCTTCACATGAGAAATTGTATCATAGCAGCCTCACATCGATTTTTTGGCACCCCAGAGAAAATCCTCTTGTCCATTCTGGGACTTTTTCTTTGTATCAATATCAGCCACGCATTATTTGTCGGACAAACCGTCTATGGAGATGGGCGATACTACACGGCACTTGTCAGATCACTTGTCGTAGATCACGATCTATCCTTTACCAATGACTATCAGATACTTGGAATTACCGAAAAAATCGGTCCAAATCTACTGCCAGTCAATAAGTATCAAATTGGTCCAGCACTTTTTTGGATGCCTGGATACGTACTCATCCGACCACTCTTTTTGGGGACTGGATACGAATTTCCGTACCAGATCATGATCTCGCTCATGAGCGTCTCGGGTGCGTGGATCGGACTAGTCATCCTCTACCAACTGCTCAAACAGTATTTTGGAAATACGATCGGCATCATGACAGTCGTCATGATCGCGGGTACGACGAGTCTTCTTTTTTATGGAAGCGTAGATACCGTAAATTCTCACGCCATCACGTTTTTGGGCTCCACAGTATTTTTGTGGATGGTCGTGCGCTCGATCGACGCGAAAGTTGCAGGGTCGATCCTTGGACTGACACTCCTCACCCGACCACAGGAAGCACTGGGGATACTGATTGCTGTCGCGACAAAAAAGTACCGATACTTCGCGGTGATCTTTGTCACTGCACTTAGCGTATATACCATCCAGTGGATCATCTGGCGTATCTCGTATGGCGCCTGGGTCCTGAGTGGATACGCGGCAAATGGGGAAGGATTTCAGGTATCATTTTTTCCAATCATAACGGTACTGTTTCATCGTGATAGTGGGATTATTTTTGCAACTCCCTCGCTTATCTCAGCATTCGCAGGCGCATGCATGACATGGCCCAAAAAGCTTATGGCGTATAGAGTACCGACGATCATGATCGTCATCATGCAAGCATTGACGATCGCATGGTGGTCGAGTCCAACGCAAGGTGCATCGTATGGCAGTCGGATGTTTATCGGCACACTTCCGTATCTGTCTATTCCGATGGCCGTATTCTTAACGTGGCTTTCAGAAAAACGATTTGAGGGGAAAACGATCACATGGTTTTTTATTTTGAGTCTCACAGGGATCAACTTGATACGAATCCTCTGGTTTCTCGTGGTTCATCCGTAGGGAATAAACGTCCACATACGACGTTCTATGAATGTGTATATTATGAAGACAGCACGCTCTCGTACACTGCATACAGTTTGTTTGCGATGATCGTGGCATCGTGTACAGTTTCTGCCCGTGTTCGTGCTTTTTTTCCATATTCACGAAGCATCTGTGGATTTTTTACATACTCTGCAATTGCATCGGCAATTGCCGCAGGATCATGCTCACGCACATAGACACCGGCGCCTCCGACATTTTCAGGAATCCCTCCACTTCTCGTCGTGATGATGGCACATCCCATGGCCTGCGCTTCGAGAAGTGCTGTGCAGTACTGCTCCTGATAGGTCGGTGTCGTGACGCTTGGCGCGATGAATATATCAGCATCACCATACACAGATGGCATATCGTCGTATGAGGATATACTCGTACGACATATATCACTCATGCCATCACGGGAGATGCTCCGTATAAGCTTGGGTTGTACCGATCCGTTTCCCACAAATCGAAATGTGACCGTGCGACCATACCGTTTTGCGATGATCAAAGCAGCCTCATACACATCCCATATCCCTTTTTCCATCTCAAATCGTCCCGCAAAAAGGACGGTGAATGATTTTTTATTGTGATCCCTCGTGAGGGGTCTTCTCG
>CAZQGM010000179.1:0-2620 GCA_964592885.1 uncultured Gammaproteobacteria bacterium | reverse complement strand
CAAATTACAAATTACAAATTACAAATTACAAATTACAAATTACAAATTACAAATTACAAATTTAATCATCAGTTTCTTATTCATTCGTAATTTCGTAATTCGTAATTTTCGTAATTATTTTTTTCCCACTCTTCGCTGTTTGGTATTTTTTTTATCACCAATAATAACGCCGTCTTTGATGGTTAGGATTCGTTTGGCATGTACTGCGATATCAGATTCATGTGTGATCATGACGACAGTGTGACCATCATCATTGAGCTTCTGAAATATCGCCATCACTTCTTCTGCTTGGTTACTCGCGATATTCCCAGTCGGCTCATCGGCAAGGAGAATCGCAGGATTGAGGACGAGTGACCGAGCGATCGCAACACGCTGCTGCTGTCCTCCGGACAGCTGATTTGATGTGTGGAGTATGCGATTTTCCAGCCCCACCATGGTCAGAAATTTTCGTGCTTTTTCCTCACGTTCTAGTTTGGGAATACCTGCATACATCATCGGGAGCATCACATTTTTGAGTGCTGTTGTCCGTGGCAATAAATTAAACGCTTGAAAGACAAATCCTATTTTTCGATTCCTGATATCGGCAAGCGCATCATCATCTAGCTCTCCCACACTTTCCCCATCAAGGACGTATGTCCCGCTGGTCGGTCGATCAAGTGCACCGAGGATATGCATGAGTGTGGATTTTCCACTACCCGATGGCCCCATGATCGCGAGAAATTCGCCTTTTTTTACTTCAAATGAGATGTCATTTAATGCAACGGTCTCAACGGTATCGACGTGATATATTTTGGAAATGTGAGAGATTGTAATCATAGAGACGATGCATAGATTTTACCGTCCGCCAGTTCGTACTGCTCCACCGCCCATGCCACCGCCGATCCGGCTAAACACCGACGTCGTCGAAGTGCTCGTGGTCGAAGGCGCGGTCTGAGACACACTGGTCACGACAGTATCACCAACCTGGATGCCAGATAAAATCTCCGTATCTGTTGCGGAGGACACACCGATTTCAACGGGGGCGTTTTCTACAACCGAGGTATTCATCAATCTGACGTAGGATGTACCGTCAGTCGCAGTTTGCAGAGCAGTCGATGGGACGATCAGTGCATTATCCCGAACATCAGTGATGATATGCGCCTGCGCGGACATGTTGGTCAGCAGGCCTGGCACTGCGATATCGAGTTTGATGATGGCTGGATAAGTCGTCACACCGGAACTGACTGATCCTACAGTATCCAAACTTACGATTTTCCCGGTGTAGGTTTTTCCTGGGAATGCATCAAATGTAAGATTTACTTTGTTTCCGATTTTCACCTTTGGGACATCGACTTCAGTGAGTGATACCGTCACCGTTGGTGGTGCATCGGTCAGGATGCTTGCGATCTTTTGTGCTGTCGCATTGCCGGATGATCCTGATTGTGCGGTGAGCACCGATCCGATCTGAAGTGATAGTCCATTGACCGTCCCAGAAATCGGAGCGTATATAACGGGTGACGTTTTTTGATATGTCGACCATGCACTTGAGAGTGATGTCTGTGCTTGGATGATCGTCGCTTGCTGAACCTTGAATTTTGCTTCGGCTGCGTACCAATCGTCCTGGGTACTCATAAACTTTGGGAGTGTGCGTTTGTCTGTCACAGGTGATCCATCGGCATTTTGGTACGTCGAGCTCTCTGCTAGGTCCATGTAGGTCTTCCATTGAGTAAATAGTGTTGATTGGGAGGAAAACAAGTTTGCCTGGGCACTATCGACATTGTTTTTTGCACTCTGATAGCTTGCGTATGCTTGGGTCGAACGCTGTCTCCCGTCTAAATCTAAATCGAGCTCAGCGATCGGATCGCCGACTTTTACTTCCTGGCCATTTTCTACATGTACTTTTTTCACGACTCCTGATGCTTCTGTCGTCACTGACGCGCTATTTGCTGTCGACACATTGCCAGAGGCAGTAAGCGACACGACGAGTGTCCCTCGTGCCACTTTTTGTGTCTGATAGATAGGAGCAGATGACGTGGTCGTATGAAGTTTGGTATACCCAAACCATCCAACCACTGTGACAAGCGCTATCATGCCAATTTTTACGACAATTGATTGACGAAAAAACCACGATACTCCTGTCTTTAGTGGAGCGAAAATCATTTCAAATACGTTCATATATTTCTCATTTTCCGTCCTCTATGCTGAAAGACACCTGAACACCTATAGATATTCATGCATGTTTCTGAGTCATTGGGATGAGTACCGTGAATATACTTCCTTTTCCGAGAGTGCTATCTACACGTATAGTTCCATGATGAGATTGTACGATTGTTTTTGCAATGGATAGCCCGAGTCCATATCCAGATGCAGTCCCCGAACACCTCGCACTATCAGATCGATAAAATCGATCAAATATGTGAGGCAAATCTTTTTTTGCTATCCCTACCCCTTCATCAATCACTTGGATCTTTATGTGACGATCGCTTTTTAGTGCCCGTATCTGCACGGTCGTATGACTAGCACTATACTTCACCGCATTTTCCAGTAGCACAGAGCAACACTCTACGAGTGCATCTGGATCACATTCAATAGAGATATCAGCACAGTCAGTACGAACGTTTATTGATTTACTTTTGGACAA
>CAZQGM010000178.1:0-2643 GCA_964592885.1 uncultured Gammaproteobacteria bacterium | reverse complement strand
GACGTAATATATCATCACCAACATATTTTCGTCCGTGCCCGATGTGGGCATAATCATAGACCGTCATACCACAGGTATACATCCCAACGTGTGGCGGATGTATGGGTACAAACTCCTCTATTTTTCTGCTGAGAGTGTTATATAAATGGAACATAGTGTGTATGAAAGCATACTACACCGATGCCTAATTGGTCCATGGCATGCTATCGACCCACGCATAATCTATGAAGATTGTATGACCATGCTATCAAAAAAATGTTCTAGGCTCAAAATGAGGAATTACTGTGCGGTTTTTGGAACGTTGATAAATACTACCCCCCCTAGTCCAACTCCGCAGTGACTACATGCCCCGTTGCCGCCATCGTCGGCATTTGCAGCAAGCGCTTCTTCCAAGGTCATGGTTTGAGCCCCGACGAGTGATCCACAGCTGCCGCACGCAGGGATAACTCTCTCCACACGAGCAACAGTCGCCGTGCCTATATCCATAAGCGTGCTCGTTTCAGGTGGGGCAATACCAAGTGCAGCATAGACCACACGAGTCAAAAAAACCTCCCGTTGTTCGCTACTTCGAATTTCCACACCCAGTATCTGAGCAAGTCGCTCGACCTCCTGATTCTGGGCTTTTTTTGATTGCTCCGTGTCTGCCTTGTGTACCGCTGTCGGCCGAGGAACGAAGCCGATAAACTCTGCTCCGTAAATTCTGAGTTCTTCAATAATCTGGTCTTGAGAGCGGTCGCTTCGTGTGTCATCGATACGGCCGTTATCTAGCTTTACATAGATCGGGAATGTGCGATCCGCGTCTAGCTTTTCACCTGTTGTCCTTGGCGGCCATATCAAAAAAGCAAAAGTGTCGATTCCATACTTACGTTCCGTGGGTATGACCATGATCCGTATTTCTTCAGCTGCGAGCTGAGACTTTAATTCAGCGCTTGACGAATGATCGACAGTCACATGCTCTGTATGAGCATCAGGTGATGGATCGAAAAACCGTTTTTTCAATTCTTCCACGGGTAACCCAACCCAACCATATATCCCTTGCTGTAGCCAGGTTCTCTTGGTATCCGCAAGCTCGTTCCATAACGCTCGCACTGTAAAATATGGAGGCGGACCAACGAGCCATCCTGACGAATAATCATATTGATGTTTGACCGGACCCATGCGATTTTGTGCAATGTGAGGCACATCTCCTGCATCAAGTTTTGAAAGCGGTATAAAGATCCGCTGACTATTCCCTTCTTTTGTTGCCCTAATCACCGGCACAACCCATGCGTCAGCTATGTGCATAGGAGCATATGTGAGTTGGGCAAATGGAGTAAAATCACACGCGTCGTATCCATCCGGATTATGCAGGGACACTTGTCCTGACTTTTGTACAAAAAGCATACGGTTAGCAGCAGATATATCCTGGGATACTGAATTCGATTCATCAAACGGCAAAGCCTCTGAAAGAGCTTGAAACCAGGCGTCTCCTCGATCTGAAATGCGTTGGGTGAGTAGCGCAGTTATAAGTAGACTCACCTGATTTTCACTACTTTCCTCACTCTGACCCACTCCATCACTCTCTTTGGTGCAGGACGATTCTTCCCGTATGTACCAGGTAAGATCTCCGTTGGGATGAATTATCGCACGGGTACTCTCGAGAGATACTGTACCACTTGCTTCGGAAAACCTATGGTGTGTGATCGTCCGAGTCCCGTCACCCCCGACACCATCGATCTCTATATGAAGACAACTTTTCCCCTGAGCGCGTGGCTCTACCTGCCAGGAAACATTATGAGCGTTGTCACGAAGATGTGTGCCGAGTGCTAATTGATGTATCTCATCAGAACAGTCTGAAGGTCCTTGCTGATCGATATGCCGAAGAAAATTTCCTATATATGTAACACCATCGCTTTGAGGATCAATGCGTGGGAATACATCGGCAAACGTATCACGCGGAGGGCGTGCAAATTGATCAGATAATCTATCACTAAATGTTTGGAATTTTTCTCTAATGCCATCAGCATGTGTTCGAATGTATTCCTGCATATCATACCCTCAGAAAACAGTCTTATAGTACCACACAAACGACATTCGTTCAAATGTATGGAAGCGATGATACGGCTATCATACTGTCTACTGCATAGGCAAAGTTGAACCAACATGTATATTATGGGATAATATTGTTATGAGTGTAGAAATGACGACTAGTCACACATCGAATCTGGAATCAGGTAGAAGTCCAGTACTCGTAACATCGTTTATCCTCAAGGATAAATTGATACGTGTACAGCGTACGGAGGGTCAGTTACCGGCTGCTCATGCTTATACACACCCATCTCATGAAATTATGGTGCGTGGTCGGACAATAGAAGAAACGCCATGTGAAATATATGGAGATACAAAGACTATCGTAACAATCACATACACACCAGAAGGATATCAAGCGTATCAAATATTTGTGTCTGAAAACATCAAAACTGCTGCTTTGACCGCCCGACCGCATATCAAAAAACGGCAGATATACGCTGATATGGTCCAAGAAGGATCTCGTGCGATACTCGAACATGCGCATCTCTATACCCCAGAAGAAGGGTTACCATCGACATATTTTTATGAAGTGTGTAGATCGCAGGCACGGAAAATTTTAAAATTAGACAAAAC
>CAZQGM010000177.1:0-2694 GCA_964592885.1 uncultured Gammaproteobacteria bacterium | reverse complement strand
AGTTAGTATCGTTTGTCTGATAATGATGGTCGGCTCTTTTTCTTTGAGCTCTTGAATATATCGTTGACTCGCTTGCATGAGAAGAAACGCCTTCGTCAGTAGTGGCTCCCCCCCTGCCCATTTGATGTGAATCTCTTGTATGGCTTTTTCTTTAGCTGAGCGAATCAATTGGTCTAGATACCACTGTATATCCTGAATCGTCATTGTCCTAATCATGTGCGGCAGAAGTCGATCTGATCCGACGGCACACCCTGGACAAGCAAGATTACATGCTGTTGTCATCTCTACATACACCTCGATGCTATTGGGTTTTGGCTGCGTAATCTCTATATATGTATCATTTTTTGGTATAAACCCGTCTTTTGCCAGTCGACTTCGGATCTGGTGTTGGGAAGTGTCTGACATCAATCTGCCTGACTGGTATGCATCCCATGCACGTGGCGATAATACCGCAACAGTGCCCGTGATCGGATTCCACAATGAAAGTGGATCTCCGTACAGAGGAACAACCTCTTGGTCTTGTTCATCGTACCCCAAAAGCTCATGGATCACGATGGGGTCACGAGTAGGTATTTTCAGATCAAACGATCCATCTGTCATATTAGCTCGTTTGGCGACAGGATGGTTTTGATCGTCGGACACGCTTCAACAGAAACGCAATCTGTGGTGTACATGCACAGTCACATTGAAACTTCTGAGGTGGCAAGGACTCAGTTGATGACTGCTTGTCTCCCGCTCGAAAGATGGTAACGTCCGGTCGATGCGCTTTAATACCCTGTATAGGTAAAGACCATGGTTGTATCAGGTCGCCTATTTCTTTGACTGGTGTTAGTATTCCTTTTTCATTCATACATACCTCCTATGTATTTCTTTACTCGGAGTATAGAATAGGAGTGTATTTAGTGCGTGACATGTTATCTAACAATGTGTTGTTAGATAACTATGGAATATGATATACTATGGGTCATGAATACGTGGGATCATTGGCCGCTTCCGCCAGAAGAGATGATTGGGCGGTTTGCTACGTGGCAATCAATCCTTTCCATGAAAGAGATGGGAGTGATTCTCTGTTATCCATACACAGAACACTCATATCAATCTCGATACTTCTGTGAATGGTGTATATCCGAAAATCGTCCAGTCCCCACGATCTATACGGTGACGAATGCAGTTGAGGGTATAGAGGACTTACTTCTTGAAAATCAAGATACATCCACTGGAATCATCATAGATAACGCAGAGATGTTATGTAGACCAGATCGTGAACATGTATTTGCAGAAGTAAGTTCATATGTAAAGCTTCATAGTATCCCGGCATTATTCTTTTTCGAACTATTCCCAGATCAGTATGCAAAAATTGCATCTGTCGGGCATGATACGACGTACTATCAAAACATCCTGTACTATCCACTTCACAATCGGGCCTCGATGAATGCGTTCATTTATTTTTTAGAGCGATACTGGAGTTTTACCTTACCCAAAGCACTCTGGGAACCGATCTTTCAGGAAACAGGAGGATATTTGTGGTTGGCAAAGGAAATCGTGCGACAGTATAGGCAAAACAAAAGCGTTTTAGATGAAATCATCCACTCACGTAGCTATGACTGGAAAATACACCACTTATGGGAGCGATTCGGAGATTCGATGCACGATGCGATATCTGATGCTTTTCATCACCCAGGATCGGACGACGTGATGCAAGAGAGCTATATAGGAGAGACACTCCTTTGGAACACAGAATTAGAAGATAATATGCCTGGCTTTATCAAGCGAATACTTATCAGCGAAAATGAGCATATCCTATCTGCAGATCGTCACACGATCAGGTATTCCGGCTTGGATATCAGTCACTTGTTCTCATATGAAGAGCGATCTGTGTTATTACTGCTCATAAGCAAAAAAAATCTTATCGTACCGCGAGATGAGCTAGCAAAGGCCAGATGGGGAGACAAATGGACTGACCAGTATTCTGATTGGGCGATCGATCAAGCGATGTATAGGATTCGAAAAAAGCTGGCTGAAGTAGATAAAACACTACTACTTCGGTCATATAGAAAGAAGGGATATGGCCTATTCTGGTGAATTAGGAACTGATTATTCTTTTGCTCTTGCTCCAGAGGCAAAACCCTCGAGTGCATTTCCCGCGTGTTGCAGAGTTGTCCCTGAGGATGGATACACTGCGACTATGATGAAAGAACCTCTGGTGTTTCAAGCGGAGTCAGGGATTTCCATGAGTGCGGCTACTTTTTTTACAGGTATCGTTTCTCCGGCTGATGCTAATGAATTTTCTATGCGTGTGTTACAGCCATTAGCTGAATTATTCACTACCCATAGCGACATCACTCAAATATTTGCCCGTGGCTCATATATCCCTACACGAATGACCGATGCAATGGGCGAGTTCGCTCACGTGCTTCGTGATAGTGAATTAACAGATTTTTATGAAAGAGCATTTACGGTCCTTCCTGAGATAGGAAATGCATTGGGTATTTCCGTCTCTATGTTTAAGCAAAATGTCGATCTACAAGTAAATATTGTTGGCGATGTCAGTACACATCCCGTGACACGTAAATTAATGGACGTTCTTGGGATAGAACCATTTTTAGTGCGAGATTTTTTAGCCACATTCACCGTTCCAGGTACCAATATTTTAGTTCAAGTTATCAATCCATATCTTGAAAAAAGTCTCTCGGA
>CAZQGM010000176.1:0-2706 GCA_964592885.1 uncultured Gammaproteobacteria bacterium | reverse complement strand
CAGTCTAATTTGATATGTGAAAATGGGTTCTTACCTCTATCCATACAGATACGAAAAAAGGTGATAGAATAGGAAAACATTAGAATCTACGGGATGTAGTTTCGGCCAAGGGCCGATCAGCCTTTGGCTGACAGTTGGTTCTAATCATTTTTTTCGGGATGTAGTTCAGTTGGTAGAATGCACGCATGGGGTGCGTGAGGTCTGCGGTTCGAATCCGCACATCCCGACTGCGTCCGCCTTAGCTTCAGCGACGGCGGACAGGCGAATTCCGCACATCCCGACATATTTTTTGGTATCTCTCCCCTTCACTATTTCGTCGATCGATCCACTGCCTAATGTATTACGTTCTTTTTTTGGACAATATACTTCCAAACACGATATACTCATGCCACAAAGGAATACGCATATGTTTTTCAAACTCTATCTCATCACATTACCAGTATTTTTTGCCATCGACATGATCTGGCTTGGGCTTGTCGCTAAAAACTTTTATAGCCAGCACATTGGATATCTGATGGCAAAAACCCCCAACTGGACTGCTGCGATTATCTTTTATCTTCTCTTTATTGCAGGACTTGTCTATTTCGTGATCTCGCCAGCACTTGAGCAAAAATCATGGACCATGGTCCTTTTGACTGGGGCATTTTTCGGGCTCATCACGTATGCCACCTACGATCTTACAAACCTCGCTACGATCGACAAATGGCCACTGATCGTGACTATCGTTGACCTGATATGGGGCATGACACTCTCAGCACTTGTCTCGTATATAAGCCTTGCAATTGCTCGAGCGATTGGCATATGAACACTGTCCTCATACTCGCACTCATCCTCCATATCTACATGACTGGATGGTTTATCGTATCTCTCATGCGCGACCGCAATGATGTGGCTGATACCGCGTGGGGCATGGGGTTTGTCCTCATCGCGTGGGCATCACTTCTTCTTGGTGGATCATTTCCCCTCCAAGGAATCATCGCGTGCCTACTCGTGACTATCTGGGGTGTACGACTCTCTATCCATATCCATAAAAGAAACCATGATAAACCAGAAGATGCCAGATATCAGGCTTGGAGAACTGAATGGAAAAAGAACTTTTTTCTCCGTTCATACCTACAGGTTTTTATGCTCCAGGGGCTATTTCTTTTCCTCATCGCACAGCCTGTCATCCATGCATCATCGGCAATTCCTCATGTGTTTACACTCACCGACGGACTCGGGATCATCATCTGGCTCATCGGATTTCTCTTTGAAGCAATTGGAGATCAACAACTCAAAGCGCATATCAGTAATCCAAAAAATAAAGGGAAACTCATGGAGTCAGGCCTATGGAAATATACGAGGCATCCAAATTATTTTGGGGAAGTGACCCAATGGTGGGGACTATATGTGCTCGCTCTTTCTGCTCCGAATGGATGGATCACGATCATCGGACCGGTAACCATAACGATTCTCATCCTCTTTGTATCAGGAGTACCACTTCTAGAAAAGAAATACGAAGGACGACCAGATTGGGAAGCATATAAAAAACGAACGAGTATGTTTATCCCTTGGTTTCATGGATAAGGAGATATCGATAAAAAACGGAAGACAGAGAACAGAAGACAGAGAACGGAAAATGATCGCCTACATCGGGCTTAACAGAACTGAAACCAGATATACATCGTAGATTGTGGCGAAGACAAAAGTTGGTGTCTTTATATTGTAGTGTTTGGCGAAATATCCTTCACCCATTGTGGGACTCAGGATGATAAATCCCATCATGATCCCAAGATTCCCAAAGGTAACGTATCCAAATCAATATTTTAGTGAGGATATGCCCACCTAAGGCAAACGTAGGACGAGATACGTCAACAAGCAAGAGCGTTAGCGTTTTGGAGATGACTTGCCACGGCGTGCTTTTCCGCCGGTATTTGCCTTGCGTCGCTCGCGGGTGCGAGGATCGCGTGTCATAAATCCGCGTTTCTTGAGGATCGGGCGGAATTTCTCTTTATCTACCTTTTCAAGTGCACGTGAGATTCCGTGGATAGCTGCGGCAAGTTGTGCATTTAAGCCCCCACCGACGGTCTTGATGCTGACTGCAAATCGACTCATGGTGTTTGTCGTCCGGAATGGCTCAGCGATCATTTTCTTCATGATCTCACCTGGGAAATATGTCTCAATAGGCTTTCCATTGACCGTAATCCCGCCTTTGACTATGGATACACCATCAATCGTCACCGCTTCGTCTTTGACGACGTGAAGTCGTACACGTGCTGACGCGGTCTTTCTACGGCCGACAGCTTCGTAATACACTGCTTTTGGTTCTGATGTTGGTATAGATGCCATATACTAGGGATTACTCCATTGTCCCAATTTTTGTCTGATACGGATGTTCCGCGCCTGCGTAGATAAACAGTCTCGTGATCATTCGATCGCGAAGCTTGTTTTTTGGCAGCATACCCATCACTGCGTGACGGATAATGAGTGTTGGTTTTTCGATACGAACAAGGCGAAGCTGTTTTTCTTTGAGCCCACCTGGGTACCCAGAATAGTTTGCATACATTTTGGTGACTTCTTTTTTTCCGGTTGCGACGACTGTCGCTGCGTTGGTCACGACCACATAGTCTCCACCGTCAATATTGCGAGAAAATGATGGCTTCGTTTTTCCGATAAGAAGAAGGGCGATCTCTCCGGCTACCCGGCCGATCACCTTGCCGCCGACAT
>CAZQGM010000175.1:0-2742 GCA_964592885.1 uncultured Gammaproteobacteria bacterium | reverse complement strand
CTGGATACTATTTCTACACCCAATATACCCATAGTCAGGACCTTTTGAAAAATCCGGAGAAAGCTGCGAAAGAAGAGCGTGATGCACTCGTCAAAAAAATCGGAGCACTCGTGATGCTCCCGTCAAAAGAAGATCCGACGATCGCGACAGTTTCAGATAAGGAAAAGCTCAAAGATCAGCCATTTTTCAAAAATGCGGAAAATGGTGACCGAGTACTGGTCTTTACGACTGCCAAAAAAGCAGTCCTCTATCGCCCGAGTGCAAATAAAGTCGTAGATATGGTCACGATTTCTCTGACAGACCAAAACGCGATCGTACCACCGACACTTCAAAACGGAAAAGCACGAGTCGTGATCTATAATGGCACCAGCACCCCGAAACTTGCCAATACACTCGAAAAAGCACTAACCGAATCGTTTTCGTATGTGTCTGTCACGAAAAAGGATAATGCCAATAGTTTTACCTACAAGAAATCAGTAGTGATAGATCTCAAAGGCGATCTCGGGAAGATGTCTGAAGCAATTGCTGGGAAGATCAAAGCTGATGTCACTCCCCTTCCAAAGGGCGAGACAAAACCTGATGCCGATCTCCTCATCATCATCGGCGAGAATTTCGTACAGTGACACGCCTTCGTGTCATTCCCGCGCAGGCGGGAATCGAGTATATTCCTGACTTAATATTAATGAAACGTTTTTATATGGATCCCCGATCAGGTCGGGGATGACCTAGAGAACAAATGCTCACGTTACCTTGTATTTTTGTCATCCCCGCGCAGGCGGGGATCCATCAAACTATTGTCGGATACAAATCAATCCATTCTGGATTTTTCTCTTCAATCAAGCGGATTTTCCACTCTCTATTCCATTTTTTCAATTGACGTTCTCTCATAACCATGATGGTAGAATTCACACACTCTTCATAGTACACAAGCATATGGAGATGATATTTTGAAGTAAATCCTACGACAAACTCATGGTTATGTTGGTATATCCGTTGGATAAGGTTTGAAGTAGAACCAACATATAATGTTCCATTTCGCTTACTTGCAAGAATATAAACGAAGTAGTGTGACATATATCAAATATATCACTGGATCCCCGTCTTCACGGGGATGACGTAAAAACTGGATCCCCGTCGGAATTTATCCCGCTTAGCGGGATGGGGATGACGTGTATAGATCCCCACCTTCGTGGGGATGACGTTATATTCTGGATCCCCACCTCCGTGGGGATGACCTTCGCGTCACTTAACCTGATCACTCCCGAGGATAATGAGGAAGTCGGCGTCTTTCGGCGCGGTCTCCCCTGGTGGCAGTGCGGTCAATAGAAGCCCAAACTCAGATGCATAGGGTGCTGCGATGGCAGTGCCTGAATTTTTTAGATCAATCAGCGCTGATTTTTCGTATGTCCGACTTTTGGCGACACTTTTATCAAGGACGGTCGTGCCTGGAAACTTCGTCGTCAGTGTTTTTTCAAATGTATTGGTCACACCATTTTTTGACGAACCGTTATAGAGAACAAACGTATACGCTTTTTTGGTCGCTGTGGTGGTCGGCTTGGCCGCGGCTTCTGAAGCAACCGGCTCTGACGACGGGGTACCCGTCATATCGTTTTGTGATGTCACAAGTGGTGCAACATCGATAATTTTATTGTTTGATGGTCGATATAGAATCGCTTTTTTCTGATCGGCATAGATGAGGACTTTGTCACCATTGGCAGCACGTGCAAAAAATGCCTGATTTTTGAGTTTTTCGATATCTGTCACCGTCGCAAGCGTCGGCATGGAACTACTGGGTAATTCCATATACTGCCCGATTTTTGCAACGAGCTTTTTAGCTTCCTCCGCGTTTGATAGTGGGGCCTGAGGGGCAACCGATGTCGTATATACACGATATCCGACAGCACCAATGAGGAGTGCTGTCGTCATACCGGCGACAAAGTACACGCCGGTTTTTGGGATCCGAAATGGTTCGCGACTCGTGGCTGTGTCCATTGGCTCGACGACAGGTGCGACGGTCTCTGAGGCTTCAACGACCGGTGTCACCAGTATTTCCTCGACGTCAGGTGTCACCACGATCGGTGTCGGTATGTCTTCTACTACCGGAACGGATTCTTTCGCGGGTCTCGTAAATGATGCACGAACAAGCTTTTTTTTGGGAGTGGCTGGAAGATGACGTGATGGAGTTTTCGCTCGGGCAGGTGTGGGCATACATGATCCTTTCAATAGCTAGGGGCCTGTTTATTAATACCTTCACAGGAATTAGTAACTACAGCCCTTTGTGTCGCTTCCCCAATTAGACGGGGATCAATTTGATACCGTAAGCGACCTATCGTCAGTGTATCGAAACGGGGAGAAAATGCAAGAGTGATTAATAATTTACAGTAATACGAGTTCTCAGCTATCCATAAAGCTCATTCCTGGAGTGAACTTTATATAGAGTGTTATCGATTTACCTTAGTAAATCCAGTACGGTATGATAGGGATATGGCAAACACACCGATCTATTGGTATATCAAAACGACTGGCATCGCTATCAAAGATACACTCAAGGGGCAACTACTCATGACCCTCACGACCATACTGTGGTCGACACTCCTCTTTTGGATGCTTGGTGTACGGTTTCCGATCGCGCTTGGCAGTATCTCGGGCATACTTGAACTTATCCCGATCTTTGGATCGATGATTATGACGATGATCCTTCTACTCGTCACACTCCTTGATGGACACCGTGGGATCGTCCAG
>CAZQGM010000174.1:0-2759 GCA_964592885.1 uncultured Gammaproteobacteria bacterium | reverse complement strand
CATCGGTGCCGTGTTTATCGCGGAGGTGGCATCATCACTTGTGCAGCTTCTGTCTAAAAAATTCCTTGGACGAAAACTACTTCCGGCAGCTCCGCTTCATCTGATGCTCCAGTACGCAGGATGGCCTGAACCAAAAATTGTGATGCGTTTTTGGATCCTGTCGATCGTGTGCTCAATTTTCGGTCTGTGGCTCGCACTTCTCACGAAAATGCCGATGTAAGTGTATACACTCTTTTTTATGGCACACATACCTACACATATCGTTGGTTTTATTGATTCTGGTTGGGGTGGGATGACGATTTTGGATATGACCCGATCCATGTTCCCGAATCTGTCTACTCGCTATGTCGCCGATCATGTATATATGCCGTATGGATCCAAAACCAATGATGTCGTGCATGCACGGGTCACAGGCATGATAGAGTTTCTAAAAGGCACAGGTGCTCAGATGATAGTGATTGCGTGTAATACGGCAAGTGTGAGTGGTATTGACGAATATAGGCGTGTATTCCCTCATATACCTATCATTGCAGTCGTGCCGGTCGTGAAAACCGCATCGGAACTCACAAAAACCCATATCTATACACTATTTGCGACAGAGAAGACTGCCAGTAGTGAGTATGTGCAGAAATTGATTGATCAATATTCGGCAGAGGATCAGGTAACAAAAATTGGCTCAAAAAAACTTGCAAGTCTCATAGAACAAGGAGATGTCAGTTCTCCAGAGATACACGCCGAACTCGCCTGTATGGTCTCGAAGATTCCTCAGGGAAACGATGTCATCGTTTTAGGATGTACGCACTACCCCTATATCGCCGCCTCGCTTGCTTCGATGGTTGGGCCAGATACCCATATCATCGATTCATCCGGGGCGGTAGCGCGTCACATCGGACGGACGATTGCAACACTTCCGACTACCGTAGTGGATGATGATGCTATGCATTTGATATATACAACCGATGATCCAGGGCAGCGAATGGCGACACTGCAAAAATTGACTGGTCGGATACAGATTGTGGAGTGGGCATCAATCCCGTAATATGGAATCATATGCTAGATCCGCTTGGAAAAAATATAGCAATTATCGGTGTCTCCGTAGAGGGGGTAGATGCGGCTGAGTACTTCCTAAAACATCACGCGCACGTCACGTGTTTGGATAGACGGACGGAGGGTGAAATTGGGGAAGTAGTAGAAAAGCTTCAAAAAAAAGGCGTACAGTTTCAATTAGGCACAGGATATCTTTCAGGCCTTTCGGCATTTGATATGGTCCTTCGATCGCCAGGGATAAACCCGCGCATACCCGAACTTGTCGAAGCGCAAAAAAAAGGCATTCTCACAAGTCAGATCAAATTACTTTTGGAGCATATACCCGGGACTATCATCGGTGTGACGGGGACAAAAGGAAAAGGGACCACAAGCACACTCATAGCAGACATCCTCAAAAAAGCGGGACGGACAGTGTGGATTGGTGGTAACGTAGGAGTACCCCTTCTTTCAAAGCTTGATGATATGAGCGAGAGTGACTGGGTCGTTTTGGAATTGTCATCGTTCCAACTTGAGGACGTAGATCATAGTCCTCATATTGCGGTCGTATTACGGATCACGCAAGAACATTTGATGAATCAGGATTCGCTTGCATCAAACTTCCACGAAAACAGACAGGCGTACGTGGATGCGAAAGCACCAATTGTGAAATTTCAAAAACCCGGCGATATCGCAATTCTCAATGCTGGAGATGAGACATCTAGGTCATTTGCAGTCATGACTCCCGCTGACATTCGCACATTTACCAGGTATGGCGAAGCTGATGCATATGTCGACCAACACACCGTATTTTCGATTGAAAATGGTAAAAAGGAAATCATCTGCAAGACTTCAGAGATCATCCTCAAAGGCGATCATAATCTCGAAAACATCGCTGCCGCGACGTTGGCGGCACGAGCAGCAGGTGTGTCATATGACGTGATCAGGAAAACTGTGAAGGAATTTGCCGGACTCCCGCATCGTCTTGAGCACTGTGGAACTGTGCGTGGTGTGTCATATTATGATGATTCGTTTTCGACTGTCCCCGAGACGACGATTGCAGCACTTGAAGCATTTTATGATCCTATGGTGCTTATCTTAGGAGGGTCGGACAAAGGATCAGTGTTTACCGATATGGCAGCTGCCATCGCTCGCTCTCCATGGATATCTGGACTTGTGGTTATCGGACGGATGACCGAACGGATTTGTGATGCACTCAACGCTGCTGGATATCAAAAACCCCTCGTGACCGGCAAGACGACCATGAAAGATATCGTGCAGTCAGCAGCATCCATGGCCGTACCGGGTGGAGTCGTCATCCTCACACCAGCATGTGCTTCATTTGATATGTTCAAAAATTATAAAGTTCGAGGGGATCAATTCAAATATGAAGTCAGTCAACTCGTCTCATCAGCATAGATCCACCGATATATCACTTCTGATTCTTGTTGGAGCATTGTCCATCTTTGGACTTCTCATGGTCTACGATTCGTCACTGATGCTCGCTCTTCGAGATTTTGGAGACAAGTACTATTACGTTCGTGAACAGGTCCAGTGGATGATACTCGGATGGATCGGATGTCTTGTCCTGTCGCGCATACCATATCACCTATACAAGTCAATTGCATTACCGCTTTTGATCGTAGTCATGGTGATGCTCGTCATGGTTTTTTTGCCATGGGTTGGGGTCAAAGCACTTGGCGCGCACCGCTGGATCAGTATTGGGCCGATCGTCC
>CAZQGM010000173.1:0-2844 GCA_964592885.1 uncultured Gammaproteobacteria bacterium | reverse complement strand
CTATGGACTTGAGAAAATCAAAGAACGTATTTTGGAATACCTTGCTGTATTAAAGCTTCGAACCCGAGGAGAGTTGGAAGCAGAGAAAAAAGAGGAGAAACCAGCGGAAGAAGAGAAAAAAGGACGGATGAAAGATGTTGGCGAGCCAAAACGTCGCTCAGCTGCACCCACTATTTTGTGTTTTGTCGGTCCCCCTGGCGTCGGAAAGACCTCAATCGGACGATCCATCGCTCGCTCGCTCGGACGGAAATTCGTCAAAATGTCTTTGGGAGGCATCCGTGATGAGGCAGAGATCAGAGGACATCGTCGCACGTACGTCGGCGCACTTCCTGGACGCATCATCCAAGGCATAAAAACAGCCGGAACAAAAAATCCTGTATTCATGCTTGATGAGATCGATAAGGTCGGAACTGATTTCCGGGGCGATCCGTCATCGGCACTCCTTGAGGCGCTTGATCCAGAACAAAACTATGCGTTTTCTGATCATTATCTAGAGGTGCCGTTTGATTTATCTGATGTCTTTTTTATCACGACATGCAACGTCCTTGATACTATCCCGCCAGCGCTTCGAGACCGACTTGAAGTCATACATTTTGCCGGGTACACAGAAGACGAAAAGTTTCACATCGTACGTGATTTTCTTTTCGAGAAACAGCGTGCATTTCATGGGATTCCTGAGGGTATCGTCACAGTGACTGACGAAGGAGTGCGGGAACTTATCCGTCGGTACACACGGGAAGCAGGAGTTCGCAATCTCGAACGCCAAGTCTCGACGCTTCTCCGGAAAGTCGCGCGAAAAGTTGCTGATAAAGAGGACATCACAGGCGAAAAATTTGTCATCGGGCCGACTGACCTTACCAAATACTTGGGTCCGTACAAATATACGGAAACAAATGCCGAGAAAAAAGATGAGATCGGTATGACGACAGGTATGGCATGGACGGAAGCCGGTGGCGAAATTCTTTTTATCGAAGTAGCCCTGATGCCTGGACGCGGACAGTTGACGCTCACAGGACAACTGGGGGATGTGATGAAGGAATCAGCGACCGCAGCTATGTCGTATGTCCGGAGCCATCATAAAACATTTGGGTTAAAAGACAACTTTTATCAGAAGCTTGATGTCCATATTCACGTGCCCGAAGGTGCAGTGCCTAAGGATGGTCCATCGGCAGGAGCGGCCATGGCGACAGCACTCGTGTCTGCACTGACGAAAATTCCCGCCCGACGGTCTGTCTCTATGACTGGCGAGATTACACTTCGCGGTCGTGTGATGGAAATAGGCGGCGTCAAAGAGAAGGTCATCGCGGCACACAGAGCCGGCATCAAGACGGTCATTTTGCCTAAAAATAATGAAAAAGATCTTGAGGATATCCCAGCAGCAGTGAAAGCCGATCTGACATTCAAATTTGCAGAAAATATCGATGACGTCCTAAAGGTAGTACTTTCTAAGCCATTGCCAATTGAAGCAAAATAAAAAAGTACGTATCTCTGACCTTTAGCATCTATTTCATAAAATCGTACACGGTTTTTGAAACCTGTGCGATTAGGGATGTGACGTTTTTTTCATCTCTCACATCACTCGTCATGATGGTGATAATGTACTCTGTTGTTGGCGCTACGACGACACCTGCATCATGGAGTACCCCCACGCCGTTGCCGATTTTGTGGTACACACCAACTGACTTTGGAATAAATGCGGGGATGCGATCTTCAAAATCAGTATCTTTCATAGTGGAAAACATGTCTAGGGTAAATGCGGGATTTGCAACTTTTTCTTCATAGATTTTTTTCATAAGTTTTTCAATATCTTTGGCACTTGTCTTGTTGTCTTCCATATCGGTCTGGTCCATGCCCCACGCGACAAGGAGTGCTTGGATAGTTTTCATGCCGACCACTTGGTTTGCGAGAATATACGCGGCTGTATTGTCGCTTTTTTTCATCATGAGTAACGCGAGAGATTTGACTGAATATGCGACGCCCGGATCTTGATATCTGATGACACCGGTTCCATAATCTTGCATGTCGTCGGCTTGGACCGTAATGACATGGTCTAGGTCTACTTCACCTTTTTGGGCTTGATAGTATAGTGCGGCGAGAATAGGAATTTTATTTATAGATGCGGCGGTATGGATCCCTTCATCATTTATGGCCATACGAAAATCAGAGCGAAGATCCGTCACGACAATAGAATAATTGACGAGTTGTGATCCGATGATGGAGTGTACCCGTCTTTTGAGATCTTCAGGATCTTTTTTTTTAGAAAAAAACGCTTCAAATATACCGCGCTTGGGATCATCAGGAATTGGAGAAATAGTTGGCTTTGGGCGAATCAAAAATCCGACAAAGACGATGAGGGAAACGACAAGTGCCACATATACGAGTGAGATCGCGGGGACAGTGGGGTGGTGCGTATGCTCGTACATGGACCGATTGTAGCACAGGAATATCATGGATATGGTATACCGTATTTGATATAGTAGGGACGGTACATGGGATACCGTTGGAGTAAATATACACACCCATATACCTGAGACCTAATGCTATATACCCGATACCATTTTAATTTCTTATGCCTATGACCATAGCCGTCGGTTCATCAAATCCTACTAAATTAGAACCGGTAAAGACATGTTTCTCACATCACTTCGGGGCCGTTGAGGTTGTTGGAGTATCTGTAGTTTCCGCGGTGTCTGAACAGCCAATGTCGGAAGAAGAAATGTATGATGGTGCGCTGTTTCGAGCGGAGACTGCACTAAAAAAAACTCCACGCGCGACGTTTGGTGTTGGGATTGAAGGAGGTCTTGAGAGAAAAACATATGGGTGGTTTGAATCATCAATTATCGT
>CAZQGM010000172.1:0-2860 GCA_964592885.1 uncultured Gammaproteobacteria bacterium | reverse complement strand
AGTTTTCATATTGATGCACCCGTGGCTCATCGGATGACCAAAGTTATCGTGCCAATATGCGCCATGTATCCCATACCCCCGCTCTGCTGGGACATCCTGGTTTGCAAAAAACATCGTATATGGGACATTTGGAAGATTGTAGTACGTGCCCAAAGCCTGACTGCCGCCTTCCATGCGGGTGTATCGGAGCTTGGTCCAGATAGTGAATATGCCAGTTGGGGTCCTTCCCCATAAGCCAGTCGACACGGGAAATTCGTAAATGATCTTTCCATTTTCAAATGCATACAGTCGTTGGTATGTGAGATCGACTTCGATGCGTTTGACTGGAGTGGCGGGTTTCCCATCTGTCTGTATCGGCATATCGGACATAAGAGATACAAATTCTGGGGTATACGATGGGACGGGGAGCTGTTCACCATGAAATAGCCCAGTTTTTTCTAAAGGAGGATTGAGTTGTGGAGATATCGTACGTACGTCGATGGGATTCTGTCCAGAAAATATATACGGCAAGACAGAGAAGCGAAGTATAATGGCCCCAACGATACAAATGATGACGGCGAAGACGAATTTCATTGCTTATACTGTAATAAGTACGAGCGTCCGACGCAAGACACACATAGCACGTGATATTGAGAAAACGGCTCGTTTCTAGTAGTGTGATACCACACTATGGCAATAGATATCCATATCGATCGAATTGTACGTTCATGGCGCCGCTCCCTATCAATTCACGTTTTGGAGGGAGGGATTGTCGAGGTTCGTGCTCCACAACTGACTCCATCATCTGTGATCGAACGCTTTGTCTCGGAAAAGTCAGAGTGGATTGGAAGGATACTTGCACGGCAAAAAGAGCGTCCGACAGCTAAAAAGAAAACGTATCAAGAAGGTGAGCTATTTCTCTTGGCCGGTGAAGAATATGTACTTCATGTGACTGATGGTGCATCGATTACCACGCTAGGAAAACAGATTTTTTTCCCAAAACGATACGTGTCGGTGGGGCCAAAGAAAATGAAGGAATGGTATGTGAACCAAGCGCGCAAGATTACGACAGATCGCCTCAAATTTTTTGGGACCTTAGGGAAATTTCAGTATAGTGGCCCCACGATCACGGATGCAAAAACTCGGTGGGGGTCGTGTAGTGGGACCAACGGAATCAGTTTTTCATGGAAGCTTGTGATGGCCCCGATGAGAATCATTGATTATGTCGTTATCCATGAACTGTGTCACACCGTCCATCATGATCACTCTGTACGTTTCTGGTCACTGGTTGGGAAATTCTATCCCGAGTACTCGGCATCTCGGACGTGGCTTCGAAGAAATGGTCACGGCTTTGGTCTCTAATGTGAGCCCTCTATCAGAATCCCTGTCCGCCTATGGCGGAGGACTGATATCTTCAGTGAAGAACGTATAGTACACGTGAGCCCTCTATCAGAATCGGACTGATATCTACGGTTTACGATACCGCTGCTCTGCCGTTGAGCTAAGAGGGCGTCTCTCTTCTTTATTATTCCTTGACTAGTCAGCTTTCTCGTGGCGTACTGAGGCGATAGTAGGTATTTTATAGAAAATGAGCCGGACTCTCAAGCATTGGAATCACCATTGGGGTACGGTTCTCTTTTTACGATAGCCATCCGAGCTTCGTAAATAGCTCATGTGATGGCGGGGTATGGGTATAGTTTTTGAGGTCCGATAGCGGTACCCAGACGTACTCCTTGAGATCGTCGTGAAGTTCTACCCGAATATCAGTAGCATCCTTATCGAGGTTAACTTGGTACACAGTGAAATGCATGGTGACTAGCATCAGTTCACCAGTCAGCTTATCTGTCTTTTGTGCGCTCCCGGTTCCGGTATCCGATATGAGCACATGGGGATAGGAGGTTATATCGATGCCAATTTCCTCATGTGTTTCCCGGATAAGCGCCTGCTCTTTTGTCTCTCCTGCGTCCACACCTCCACCTGGGATATGCCAACAGTCAGGATACGCACCGCCCTCGCGTATTTTCCCGAGGAGAATTTTTTTGTCGTTTGACATCAGAATTGCGGACACGATGATGCGGTCGATGGTTTTCATTTTATTTTTTTTCAGGCGTATTCCACGCAAGCCATTTTTCTTCGACTTCTTTTTCGATATCTATGTTGTGATGTTTGGCTAGTAGAAGTACGTGTGAAAAGACATCTGCTACTTCTTTATGAAAATCCTCAACCAACTGCTCTTGGGATTTATCTTTTGTTCGCCCTTGGCCGATCATCATCAGATAGCTTTGGATAAGTTCCCCCAGTTCTTCCTGGAGTTTGAGGATAAACCAATCCGAGTCTCTGGTAAAACCAAACTTTTTTGCGTATCCAAGGGATACTGTTTCTACTTCATCGGTCAATTGTTGTATATCCATAGTAGCTTTTTGATTATATCCCAGGATACCAAAAAGGAGGAAGAGGACGAGAAACGATACCTATACGTTACTCAAATTTCTCCGATTGCATCGTGTCCTTCTGTTTTGATACAAAATTAGCTGCCAATGCGGCAGTCAGTGGCACTGCCATGACGAGCCCAATGCTTCCTGCAAGCGTCCGTATGACTTCCTCGACGATTAAGCCATCATTGAGAATTACATGCATGGGGTATTGATTTGGATTAAGGACGATGATGATAAATAATGGCAGAGAAACTCCTGCATATGCCAGCACAAGCGTATTTACGAGTGATGCAATATGCTCTCTCCCGATCGCGAGACCAGACTTCAATAGATTCGTACATGTGTACGCAGGGTTTGCTTTTGCAAGCTCAAATATCGATGCTGATAGCCCAGTAGTGACATCATCAAGCACTCCCAAAGATCCGATAAGGATGCCGCCAAGTAAA
>CAZQGM010000171.1:0-2862 GCA_964592885.1 uncultured Gammaproteobacteria bacterium | reverse complement strand
ACAACGCTACAATAGTTTACCCCCGTGCGTGGGATGATAAGACATATCGGATCACGCGAAATCGTGGTTCCATTTTCCGGATAGGAAATATCGATGGGTCCTATTTGCGGAGTACACTGTGCAGTTGGTGTGTTTGTTGCAGAAACGACAGTGGGGGACAAAAGTGGTGTGGGATTTGCGACCCCGGCAGTAGGCATCTGACTAGCCCCTGGTGTGACGACGCGCTCTATGATCACCGATGGTGACACTGTAGGAGACGGTTGATTTGTAACACCTTGGTTTTTTATGTTTGAAAGATTGCTGATAAGCACTGTCAAAAGCACCGGTATCGTCAGAAGTGCGGTCACAAATTCAAGGTATCGTTTTTTATCGGGTAATCCCCTATACCATTTTTTGACTTCTTCCAGCGTTACGATACTTCGTTTTTTATCTGATTGATCTGTCCGTTTTTCATCGAGTGGATTCATGGACATGTCATTGTATCAAATAGCTCTCTCAAGTAAAAATATCTGCTGTGTATCACACTAAAGTCATAGCTATAGCATGGACTTTCTTGGAGCTTTACGTATGCGCCGGATGAGGGCGTGTGTGGCTACCTTTTTAAGCCATAGCATAGGATATTCAACGATGGCATATGATACGTACGATACAGTTATCGTGATACTGCTTATCACGATAACTCTACTGACAAACGCAGGGACAGAATATATCACGAGTCCTGGTTTCGAATATAGGACATCAAATAATGCGTAATGATATAAATACAGGCCGTACGAAACGTATCCCATGCCATAGAGAAACGTCCGTGGGTGCATTATGAGGTGAAAAACGTGACTTGGAGTGTACTCTAGCTTCTGGTACGTGCGACCCACGCTTGATGAAAGAATATACCATCCAACAAGAACGCATGTCGATATAGGAATCAGATATAGTTGACCCACGATAAATGATTCCCATGGGATATGGAGGTATTCATCACGATTTACCCATAGAAGCCAACCTATGAAGAAAGTCCAGTAGATGACTGGATGTATCCACTTTTTTAGCGCGAGTATGTCAACACGTCGTTCGTGCACGAGATAGCTTAAAAATATGCCAAATAAAAAGTAGTCGATCACCCCAAGGACATTTACATAGACGTGATGCAGAAACATAGGCTCATCATATATAAAACCAAGATATGATAACGCATACTTGATGGCCCCACCAATACACATAATAGCTATCCCAGAGCCGATCGGGTGCACATACTTTAGAAGATGTTTGACGAAGAACACAAGAAATGGTGCGACTAGGTAAAATTGCATTTCGGTCGAGATAATGGCCAAAAGTTGCTGATATGGCAAACTGCCATAATCATAATTTGCCGTAAATGTGAAAAACCGGACAACGTCATAAATAGAAAGTGGCACATGAGGATAGAAAATAACCATACACACGACAAGACAAACGTAATATGCCGGGACAATCCGAACTAGTCGATTAATGTAAAAATAGCCAAGCGAACGCATCGACAGAGAGTACTTTTTTGAAAAAAATCCGTACCCGACACCGTATCCAGATATGAGATAAAAAATATATACCATCAGAAGACCGCTTGGAGAAGTGATGAAACTTACGTCAATGCTTCCTACCACTAACCATCCATGAGGAGGGAGAAGATGAAACCATATGATAGCCAGACTAGCAATCCCACGAAGCTTCAGTATAGGATCTACGGCGCTACTATATGATACGAATGACTGCACTGACTGAAAGATCAAATCCAGAGAACGTATCGTATACGGAAACTGCATGATACTAACTATATCACCCACCTGTACGATACGGTATGGCACATTGTGGGCATCTTTTAGACATGAAGATTTTTTACTTGGGTAGATATGGCCCTAAAGGTGCTTCATCTTTTTTGGTAGTCTCCTCACATGAGATACGGTGTTTTCAATCCCTAGATATGAGGCGGCCGCGACAAAGATCGTGATACTGCAAACGATTACAATCCTACGTAAGAATGCTGGAACAGTAAATTCCACAAGTCCAGTTTTCAGATATATCAAATCAAATATCACATAGTGGTACATATATATACCGTATGAAATTGTTCCGATTCCATATATCCATGTCCTTGGATGAAATAGTCTATTGAGAAGGTGAAATAGTGATAGTGACGTATTTTTGTACACATGATCAATACTTGTCGATACGATATACCAACCGATCACGATACTGGTAATCGGTGGCACCAAAAATAAGTGATCATATAAAAATGGTACCGATCCTGGAAACTGGAAATATGCTCCATGATTGATCCACAAAAACCAGGTAATTGCGACGAGCGCATAGAGTACAGTAGGGATGCGTTTTTTTAGAGCTCGAATTTCTGCCGAACGGTGCAAAACCAGATAACTCATAAATATCCCAGACAGAAAATAATCAATGCTTCCGATAACATTGAGATATACATATATCGAATATCCTCCCCATTCGCCAATAATTTTCTGAGAAAACATAGCGTATCGAATTGATTCACCGAGAAGAAGTATCAAAAATCCTAGCAACGCTGGATGAATTCGTTTAGCCCCATATGTGACACATGCGATGAGAATCGGAGCAATCACGTAAAACTGCATTTCTGTAGAGATGATGACGAGGAGCTGCTGATAGGGCAACGTGGAATACTGGTAGTTTGCGGTAAACGTGAAAAAACGAACAACATCAAATACTGTAATGGGTGTATGTGGATACAAGATATAGATACTTACCAAAAGACATACATAATATGCAGGTGCTATACGCAATAATCTATTTATATAAAACGATCGAATCGATGAAAAAGAAACTGTATATCTATTTGAAAAAAAT
>CAZQGM010000170.1:0-2866 GCA_964592885.1 uncultured Gammaproteobacteria bacterium | reverse complement strand
CGGAAATAAGTTTTTTCAGTTCAGTTTCGATGACTGCCGCATCACCACGACCTTTGAGCTCTCTTTTCACCATCCCGAGGAGAAACATCAGCACTCCAGTTTTTCCTGATTTGTAGTCGATGACAGCTTTTGTGTTGGCGGCAACCACACTCGTCACTGCTTTTGTGATGTCTTCGATGGGACAGTCAGATAGCGCAGACTGGGCAACCAGTGCATCGATAACAAGTGATGGGTCCGATGCCGTATCGACTTGCTTATTGATGATGTAGTTGGCGATCGTTTTTGGAGACCCTGTGTACTTTTTGGAAATTCCACTCGCAACTGCAGCCTCGTAAAATCGAAGCAACACTGGGTTATCAACCAGGAGCGATATATCACTGTCGGGGATACCATATTCAGTTTTCAGTCTACCGAAGGCTGCATCAGGGAGCTCTGGCAACGACTTTTGTATCGTTTCGATTTCATCGTCAGTAAATCGCATGGGCGGGATGTCCGGCTCCGGGAAATACCGATAATCTTTCGCATCTTCCTTTGATCGTTGAGGCACCGTCACACCACGGCTCTCTTCAAATCCGCGCGTCTCTTGCTTTGGATACGCGTCTGTCTTGAGGATCTCTATGTGGCGTGCGACTTCAAAATCGATAGCTTTTTTGACGAAGGAAAATGAATTGATATTTTTCACTTCGACTTTATATGGAGGGAGCTTCGCCATCGACTGGGCATCAATAGTCGTAAATGCGTGTATCCCGGGCGCAGTCCCATCATCACTTTTTAAAACAGAAATATTGGGTTCAAGTCGCATGCTCCCTTTATCCATGTCTGCCTGGGAAATCCCTAGATATCGGACGATCTGGTGAAGTTTTTTGAGGAAGGCCTTTGCTTGATCGCTATTTCGGATATCTGGTTCTGTCACGATCTCGACGAGTGGCACCCCACTCCGGTTAAAATCGACAAGCGTCACCTGTTTGCCGTCCACGCTCGTGTGTTGGAGCTTGCCAGTGTCTTCTTCTAGATGTACTCGATGAATCCGAACATCACCTTCTGGGATGTGGACGACACCATTTGTACATAAGGGCATATCGTACTGAGAAATTTGATAGCCTTTGGCGAGATCTGGGTAGAAGTAATTTTTCCGATCAAACTTAGAAAGCCGCGCGATATCACATCCGAGTGCAAGCCCAAGCATGATTGTCCACTCGACCGCTTTTTTATTTGGCACAGGAAGCCCGCCTGGAAGTCCCAAGCACACCGGGCACGTATAGATATTTGGTTTGGGCGCATTAAATGGATCGTTTTTGCATCCACAGAACATTTTGGAGGCAGTCGAAAGTTCGACGTGTATCTCCATCCCGACGATTGTAGTATAGGTTGTTTCCATATTCTATTTTCTATCTTCTATTTCTAATTTCTAATTATCTATCTTCTCCCTATCTCCCTATCTCCCTATCTATCTTCTCCTTATCACACACTCTGTTTCCCCCACTGGTTCCACTCTGTGGCCTGTTCGTATGCGCTTGCAAGTGATATGACAGTCTCTTCGTTCCACATATCTGCGACGATATTCATCCCGAGATATAGGTTAGTCTTTGGATCATGGAAACATGGAACATTTATCCCAGGCATACCAGAGATAGACGTCGGTTCAAGGAGCATGTCTTCAAGCTCCCCAAACATTGGACTTTTAGCACTAGCCCCAAGCTCGAGCGCATATCCGGGAGACGTTGGAGATATGAGTGCATCAAATTTGGTAAACAGCTGTTTGAAATTTTCGCGGTACAGGCTTCTGACCTGTTGGGCCTTGACGTAATATTTATCCGCGTATCCTTTAGATAGCGTAAATGTGCCGAGCATGATACGGCGCTTTGCTTCAGCTCCAAATGTTGATCTCGTGTCGCCGTAGCGAATACCATCGTACCGCGCAAGATTACTTGAGACCTCACCACGCTGCACGACTGTATAGACAGCAATGGCATAGTCTGGGGTCAAAACGGCGTCATCTGTAAGCTGCTCGGAAAGTGGTATGAGTGAGACGTGTGCTCCAAGGGATTCATACACCTTCCCAGCTGCCTCAATTGCCTTCGCTACGTCTGAGCCACGAAGATGTGGGTGATCGATATATGTGATGCCGATTTTTTTACCCTTGATACTTTTCCCAACTGAGGCAGTAAAGTCAGGAACAGACTCGGGAGATGTCGTCGCATCATATATATCTCTACCCGCAATGGTATTTAAAACGAGTGCGGTATCGTAGACTGTCTTTCCGATTGGTCCGGGACTATCAAGCGAGGATCCCATCGCTACGACCCCTGCGCGAGATACCCGGCCGTAGGTAGGTTTGAGTCCTGTCACTCCACACCATGCAGATGGTTGGCGGATGGATCCTGCCGTTTCTGACCCAAGTGCGACGATACAAGTATCGGATGCGACAGCGGCTGCAGAGCCGCCGGATGATCCTCCAGGAAGATGACGAGGATTTCGAGGATTTTTTGTCGTGCCAAAATCTGACGTCTCGGTCGATGAGCCGTGTGCCCATGCATCCATATTTGTCTTTCCGTAGACGATACCACCCGCTTTGCTCATTTTTTTCGTCACGGTAGATTCGTACTGAGGCATGAAACCTTTAAGTACTCGTGAGGATGCAGTCGTCGGGATACCCACAGTGAGAAAATTGTCCTTCACCGCGACCGGTACACCACCGAGCGTCGTATCCAGAGCCGTTACTGCCTGCTTTCTTGCCTCTGGATTCATAGCCAGATAGATATTGCACTCGGGATTGACCTTCTTCACTGCATCGTCAACCGCACCATATAGTTCATCCACTGAAAGCTTTTTATGAGCGATAAGCGATAGCGCATTTTTGAGAGTA
>CAZQGM010000169.1:0-2871 GCA_964592885.1 uncultured Gammaproteobacteria bacterium | reverse complement strand
TATGTACGCGACGTTTAAGGCAGTGAAACGTACAACACGATTTACTGGACAAACGTCTGGATGTTTGCCTTGGTTCGAATAGCTGTGAACCATGGCTGAACTTTCTCGCTAACTTTCTGGTTAAAAAGTGCCGTCTTTGCTTCGCTTTTGAGCGTCGCTTCGTCGGTAGCTGTCAGTGTTTCCGCATTTTTCTCTAGGTATGCCGCGATATCTGCATCGGAAATAGTGATATCTTTTCCGACGATTTTTGACACGATCAGTTGCGTTTTGATCTGACTATCAAATGATGCCTTTGTCATACCTTGGAATTTCAAAAGTTCTTCAACGGTCACTTTGCCACCGAAGCTTTTGACAATTTCTTGCTGTTTCTCATCGATATCCTTTTGGGAAATTACGACGTTTGATTGGCGTGCAGCATCGGCGATCAATCGCTCGGTGATCATAGCATCGACCATCTGTTTTCCGAATTGATCCATAAGGACTTTGGAAAGCTCCCAACGAAAAATTGGTTGGCCGTTTACTGTTGCAACGACTAAAAGACTTTTGTTGGTTGCCAACACAAGTCCCACTATGAGAAGCGCTCCACCGATCATCATAGCGATGCGCTGACTAAGTGGTCTTCTTTGTTCTGGGATGACGATAGTGGATGGCACTTCAGACATCATCGGGGCCTCGACGACCGAGGATGATGCTCGCTTCGTTTTTACAGTCCGTGCTGGTTTCTTTTTTTGAGAAACCGCTTTTTTGGAAACCGCTGCTTTTGGTGTTATTTTTTTTGCCATGAGTTCCTTTCGTCCGGGGCAGGGAAGTATACGTACGAGAGTATCATACCAGCACAAAAAAAAGAAGCCGGAATTCTGCAAAGTGTCATCCCCGCGAAGGCGGGGATCTATCGTTATTCGCATCATTCGAATGAATCCGACACGTACATTCGTATCGCAATTCGTTCTTACGCTCTTTCGACGTACTGACTCGTCTCTGGGTCGATTGCGATGAGGTCACCCTCTTTGATAAACATCGGGACGTTGACCGTTGCGCCAGTTTCGACTGTCACTGCTTTCTGTGCGCCACCTATTGTATTTCCTTTTGCGCCACCTTCAGCCGCTTCCGTGACGAGAAGTCGAATTTTCTTAGGAAGCCTCACGCCGACTGCCTCTCCATCGAGAAGAAGGATTTGGTATGTATCATTTTGCTTGAGAAATTTCGCGAAATCCCCAATCAAGAAATCTGGGACGGTGACCTGTTCGAAGCTCTGATTATCCATAAGGACATATCCCGTTCCTTCGGGATACAGGTATTGCATTTCATGCGTTTCGACGGCAAGCTCTTCGACTGATTCACCAGATTTATAGGTAAACTCCTGGACTTTACCTGATTTAAGTGACTTGATTCGAGTACGAACAAATGCAGATCCTTTTCCTGGATTGACGTGTTGGAAATCGACGATCTGGTGCGGTTCGTTTTTAAACGTGATGAAGTTACCTTTTTTGAAATCAGCGGTCGTAATCATTGACATGATGGTACCTCGTAAAAAAATGAAAACCCCTACGAAATGGGGAATAGCTACATTATCGCACAAATGCAGGCCACTCAGCAACAAATCTGTTACAATAGTACACATGGAAAAGGCGTTTATACCAGCTGGAAACGAAACCGCTATTTACGAATCGTGGGAAAAAAGTGGTGCATTTCAGCCATCAAAGTCACCAGACGCGAAACCCTTTACTGTTATCCTTCCACCACCAAACGCAAACGCACCTCTACACATGGGACATGCGATGTACGTCGTTGAAGACATCATGATTCGATATCATCGAATGCTTGGTGATTCGACACTTTGGCTTCCAGGAGCAGATCATGCAGGATTTGAGACACAATACGTGTATGAAAAATTCTTAGGAAAACAAGGGAAAAGTCGATTTGATTTTGATCGTGACACACTCTATAAAAATATATGGGATTTCGTTCATGAAAACCGAGGAACGATGGAAAACCAGTTGCGACGACTCGGGTTTTCCCTTGACTGGACAAGGCTTGTTTTCACACTCGATCCCGACGTTGTCACCTTCGTCTATAAAACATTTAAAAAACTTTTTGATGATGGTCTTTTGTACCGTGGAAAACGACTTGTGAACTACTGCACGAAATGTGGTACGGGATTTTCTGATCTCGAAGTCAAACATGAAGATCGTAATGATCCATTATATTACGTTTCCTATGGACCGCTCACCATCGCTACTGGCAGACCGGAAACAATGTTCGCGGACGTAGCAATTGCTGTACATCCAGATGATGCTCGATATAAAAAACTCGTCGGGACATCTGTGACATTTGAAGGACCGATTGGTCCAATGACACTTCCTGTCATAGCTGACGATGTAGTTGATCCAGCGTTTGGAACCGGAGCTGTCAAGGTGACACCATCCCATGATCCAACAGATGCAGAAATTGGTAAGCGACATACTCTTCCATCGCCAATCATGTTAGGATTTGACGGCAAACTGACGAAGCTTGCCGGTGAATTTGCTGGGCTCCGAGTGAAGACTGCCCGCGAAGCAATAGTTACACGACTGAGAGAAAAAGGACTGATCGTAAAAACAGATGAAGCATATATACATGCTGTTGGCACCTGTTACAAATGTGGTTCAGTATTGGAACCACTTCCGATGGAACAATGGTTTGTGAACGTCCGGCCACTTGCTGACAAGGCAGTTGCTGCGATTAAAAAGAAAAACGTCACCGTTGTACCAAAGAAATTCGAAAAAACTGCAATTCAATGGCTTACCAACTTTCATGATTGGAACATTTCCCGTCAGGTCGTATGGGGGATGCGTATTCCGGCATGGAAATGCGAAGCCTGTAGCGAAAACC
>CAZQGM010000168.1:0-2883 GCA_964592885.1 uncultured Gammaproteobacteria bacterium | reverse complement strand
CTATGACATCGATAACGCGGCCGGTATTTTCCGAGAGTATTGATCCCGGGATTGGGATTGGACCGACCGTCACACTCTCGAGAGTCATGCTGACTTTATTATCTGTCACGGATCCCCGACCTTTTGCATATGCAGCGAGATTTCGGAACGGAATATTGTACTGCTTCATCGCATCTTTGACGTCTTGGGTCTTAAAGCCTATGGCTTCTGTATAAGCAAGGAGTTTCTCTGCATTGACCACAGCAGATCCTTCGACGGATCCATCGGTATTGATACGGACCTGAACGTTTTCTAGTGGCCAGTATTTCCATGGACGATTGGACATAAGCGCAGACACTTCCTTACTATCCATCTCAAATTTCGAAGGCTTTGTGCCTTCGAGACGAAAACTCTCGCTAAACGGAGTTTCGGAAGGAAGTGCCACCATCTCTACTGCACCTACTTTTTTGTGAGATGCCGTACTATCGTCAGCTGTATAGGAGATCCCAAGATCACGAGGTTTATCAAACTGAAGGAGACTCGCTACTGCAGGGACCATACCAAATGCGGCGCCTACGATAACGACGATGATGATCGGCACACTGAGACATCCGATACATCCCACACATCCAAGGATTTTTCCCATACAAACCCCCTCCTATATAAAACTAAATCCTAAACTCTAAGTTCGAAACTCTAAACAAAAAATGTTACTTGAGATGCACCCCAGTCCTGGGGTCGTCCTACCACTGCGAGACTCCCCAGAATGACATCTTATGAACTTAAGCCTATATGGAATGGATCCCCGCCTTCGCGGGGATGACCCTTCGATAGACTCAAGGTAAACTATTTATTTACATGCTTCCTTGATCGGTATCCTGCATATCTGCCGGGACTTCCTCTTCAGGTGGAGCCATCTTTTTTGTTGACTGACCGACCGGCTCATCACTTGGATTGACCGTCACCATGATGCTGGTCTCTTTTTTCTCTTTGTCTGTCGATACAGTAACTGTCCCGACATTTGTTCCTTTTCTCACCTGTATCGTCGTGACTTCGCCGAGATTCATGGTATTTTCTGTCACCCAGCCATTTGATTTTAAATTTTTTTCAAAATAACTCACGACATCTGTCGCTTTGTCGTTCGTACTAAATATGATCCAAAATCCTTTCTGAGTTTCACCTTTTTCTGTGCCAGCAAGATTACCGACTGGCTTTGCCCCTGGGTATAGTGGGAAGTCCTTTGGGAAATCTGATGGAACTTTTCCTTCGCCAATGCTCACCTCTGTGCCTGTTTCACTATCTTTAAATGAGATCCCCTCTTTGCCAGCATCTGTATTTATGGACATGCCGGTTTTCGTTTCTATGCCTTTTTTGAGTAAATTTACCCCAAGTTTAGAGAATATCACTCCACCGGCGATACTCATGACGATGCCGACGAGCGTCAGACATCCGAAGCATCCGATGATTGCAATAAGCCATGTCGGAAGACCTTTGGATTTTTTGGTATCGACTGGAGTCGCTTCAACTGTCGTTTTTGTGCCTGTCATATACACTCCTTTTTTTTGAAACGTACGATACGCTAACACAAGGCAATCATACACATGTGGGAGCCTGAAATGCAATTATGAAGTTCTTGGGGTAGACAAGAAATACGAGTATCGCTAGTTGTCAGGAATATAGCCGTTACAATCACCAGAATAGATTGCACACTCGCGCTATTTTTTTGGTACTCTATCAAAACTGTGATTGGGTAAAGTAGGAAAGGATGGTGAGGATCCCCAAGACAGCTGCAACACCCGCTGTCAGGATAGCAAGGAGTGGCGCGGGGAGAATTGGTTGATGTGACATAGGTCGCTTCCGTTAATAAACTGATCCCCGATTAGATCGGGGATGCGACACAAAGGGCCGTATTCGCTAATACCTATGAAGTTATTAGCGAAGGAGCCCATAGTCTATTTTTAGCTATTTATACTAAGGGTTACCACGCTTTCGACGTCGCTCAGGCTCGCAATGACAGTTCCTCCTGTTACTCGGGATGAAAATGATCAATGATGGATCCCCGCCTTCGCGAGGATGACAAGATATGTAAAGATTTCTCACCTACGGTTCGAAATGACAGTACACGTTAAATCAATTTAACCTCATCCAGGTCTCCCGAATCAAGTTCGAGAGATTTGATCACCGGAAGCGCATTGCCAGCAACTCCCTGAATACTCCCGTACATGCCGGCCGCTCCGGATAATAGTTTTGTCACCTGGGCTTCCCGAAGTTTCCAGGATTTCTCAAATGCGACCCGCTCGCGACCTATCTGCTCCTGCATTTCCTGATACGTGCCAATCATCGCCTCCATCTGATGCTGGAAATCATATGACGTGACATACGCATAGAGATCTTCCGCTTTGGTCTGTTGGTTTTCTCGAATCTTTTTCTCTCGGGCGATATCAAGGAGTGACTTCCGAAGTAGCATCGCAAGCGGAATCACAAATTTTGGACTCCCGACCCACACACCATCTTTTAAACCTATCCCTGATTTAGCTTCTTCAGGAAGTGCCTCGGAAAGTAGTGCTGGGATATTTGCTTTGTCTTTGAGCATGTCGTCTTTTAGCTTGCTCGTCCAGTCCCCACCCCATGCTTTGGTCCGTTTGCTTTCCCAAAGGATCGTGCCACATGTCACTCCGAGCGGTGACTTCACCACTTGGCGGATATCTGCCCCGAGCACTCCTTTTCCGATTGGCTCTATGAGGTCTCCTGGGAATGCCTGACTGAGGGTCCGCTCGAGATCTAACTCCTGCACTTCGCCCTGAAGCTGCTGGGAACCTTGCTCGAGTTTCCTCTTCATATCCTCATTTACTTTTGTGATGTCTTCTATTTTTTTATTGAGTTCCGCGAGTTTCAATTTATTTT